>LJUW01000002.1 GCA_001304315.1 candidate division Zixibacteria bacterium SM23_73_2
CTTCAAACCTGGGAGAAACCTGATGTTTTAGCCAAATATGAGAAATTGATAAAAGCCCCCGATGCCCAGTTGGCAGAGAAGTTGGCTGAGATGATAGATGTGGATATTGAAAAGCATGGATATGAAGTGGAATTGAGCATAAAAACTCCTTTCAGAGCACCCTGGGAGGAGGAAAGCTATCAGGTTAATTTGTACTTGCAGCTTTTCGTTCCAGAGGGGTTTAGCCTTGAATTTAATACCAGTAATTTCAATTTGGAGATAGATGGACCTTTGAAACAGGTTGATATCAGCTCCTCGAATGGAACAATTAACGTAAGGCAGGTTAAGGAAAACACCCATATAGCAAACTCCAATGGTAAGATATATGTTGAGGATTTATCCGGAGAAGTGGATATCGAGACCTCTAATAATCCCATTCATGCGTTAAGAATAGATACTAAGGGGAAATCAGCTTATTTGAGGAACAACAATGAAGAGGTCAGGATAGAACAGTTCAAAGGAGCTCTGGAGGTTGAAACCTCCAATGCTCCAATCGTTGCCAGAGGACTTTCTTTGATCGACGGTGATAGCAGGTTTGAGAATTCCAACTCCGAGATAGAGCTGGAGATCGAAGAGCTTTCCTCCTCGGAGCTTGAGGTGGATAATTCCTTTGGGGATGTAAATATAACCATTCCAAAAAATTCCTCATTTGATCTTTCCTTCTCAGTTGGCTCAGGGGGGAAAATCCACACCAGGAATTTACTGATACAGCCCAAGCTGATCGCGAAAACGATGCTCATAGGAGTTTGCGGAGAAGGCGAATCCGCAATCGAGGTATTCGTTAACGGAGTTGGGGAAATCGAGCTTTTAGGAATCGAAAAATAATTTTTAAAAATTTGTTTGCCATAAGCTTCTTTTTACTTTTTATTTATTCAGAGCTAAATTTAAATAGGAGGGTGGTATGATTAAAAAAATCCTCTATGTATTTTTGTTTTCTTTGTTTCTTTACACCTCTGTGGCTTCATCATATGTGGCTTCAAATAAAACTACTCAGGTCACCTACTTTCCCTTCTCCTCGGTTGCTACGGAAGATGATGCATCCTGCTTGTTTTTCAATCCTGCTGGTCTGGGGTGGAAAAGGGGGTTCCAGACCTTTCTTTTGCATTCTTATACCGATTCGAGCTTCAGGGGCAATACCGGGCTTTTCTTTTCAGCCGGTAATCTGGGATTCTCGGTGGAGTGGCTGGGATACCAGCTGCCGGAATGGTACAGGAAGTATACCATAGCCTCAGGATTTAAGATCGTGGATAGGTTTTATCTGGGCTCAAGCTATAGCTGGTTCGGTTCGGAGACAGAAGAATACGATGATTTATCCTCCTGGAACATCGGTGTCCTGGCAAGACCTTGTCCTTTTAGCTCTTTTGGATTTACCTTAAGGGATCTGAATCGACCCAGATTCAAAGGTGGGGTAATCGACAGGTCTTATCATTTTGGCCTGGCTCTGAGACCTTTGACCGACAGAGTAACTTTTTCCTTCAATGGGATGCTTTACGAATACCAGAGGCTGGGGGATTTAAAAACCAGGTATGGGGCAGAGGTTGAGGTTCTGGATGGACTTTTACTGTCAGGAGACGTTGACCAGGATGGAAACTTCGGGATTAACCTCAGAGTAAACTTCCCCGAGGTGGGGGTGGGTGCCTATTACCATTTTGATGATGAATCCGAATTAACCCAGGGGACGTTTTACATCAATTCTTCCAAGGATACCTACCGTAGCTGGTTTCAGCCCAAAAACAACTTTCTTGAGTTGAGGCTTTCAGGAGAGATACCGGAGGAACCAAAAAAGTTTTTGTTTTTCGGTCCTGAAAAAAGCAACCTGATGGAGCTTATCACCACCATAGATAGAGCCAGAGAGGACCGGACCATCAAGGGTATATTCTTGAGGATCGATCCTCTAAATGCTGGATGGGCTAAGGTGCAGGAGTTAAGGGAAGCGATCTTTTCTTTCAGGGAGACCGGAAAAAAGGTTTTGTGTTATATGGAGATAGGTTCGGACCGGGAGTATTATTTAGCCTCAAGCTGTGATAAGATAATTTTGGCTCCCTCAGGTTATCTGGAGGTAAATGGTTTAGCCTCAGAGGTAACCTTTATCAAGGGGACTTTAGATAAGTTGGGAATAGAAGCTGAGCTGGAGCACATCGGCGATTACAAGACCGCCTCCGACCTTTTGACCCGGGATGAGATGTCCGATGCTCACCGGGAGGTTGCCAATTCCATTGTCGATGATCTTTTTTCCCAGCTGATCCGGGGTATAGCCAAAACCAGGGGATTAACCGAGGATGAGGTTAGAGTTTTGATGGATAATGGTCCTTATACTGCCAGCGAGGCTTTAAAAGCGGGATTGGTTGATACCCTTGCTTTTTATGACCAACTGGAGGAGATGGCTGAAAAGATGCTGGTGGAAAAACCTCGAAAAAAAGAGTTTCAGGACTATTCCGAAAAGAAGTACTACCGTTACTCCTGGGCAATTCCACCTAAGATTGCGGTGATCTTTGCCGAGGGATCGATATTCTCCGGTGAAAGTGGTAATAATTTCCTTTTTGGCAAAATCATGGGTTCGGAGACCATAGCTTCTGCTATTAAAAAAGCCAGGGAGGATCGTTCGGTTAAAGCCATAGTCTTCAGGATTGACAGTCCCGGCGGCTCTGGAATTGCCTCGGATGAGATCTGGAGGGAAATACAGAGAACTAAGGGCAAAAAGCCTTTTGTGGTCTCGATGTCGGATGTGGCTGGTTCCGGAGGTTATTTCATAGCCTGCCCCGGTGATACGATTTTTGCCATGCCCGCAACCTATACCGGTTCCATCGGGGTAATCACCGGTAAATTCAACCTTTCGGGTTTATATAATAAAATCGGATTTTCCAAAGAGATTATTAAAAGAGGTGAACATTCGGATTTTTACAACCTATCAAGAGGCTTTTCAGAAGAAGAAAGAAAGATTGTCAAAAGGCAAATAAAAGAGTTTTACGATGATTTCGTGAAGAAGGTCTCCGAGGGGAGGGAGATGAGCTTCGATTCCGTTCACCAGGTAGCTCAGGGAAGGGTGTGGACCGGGTATCAGGCAAAAGAAAACGGTCTGGTGGACGAGTTCGGTGGGTTGAAGCTGGCAATTGCCTGTGCCAAGAATATGGCAGGGATTGAACCGGAAAAAGAGATAGAGATTGTGACCTTACCCGAAACCAGATGGTCTTTTGACTTTGGAATTATGGATCTTTTGTCTTTCTCTGAAAAGTTCGACCCTCTTTTTAAGGAGATGGAGAAGGTAAAGCTTTTGGAGGATGAGAGAATCTTATTTTTGGTTCCCTATCAGATTGAGATTGAGTAATAAGAATTTTATCAACGGATTAAGCGGACAGAATATTCCCAACGGATTGAACGGATAAAGGGTTATCAGCGGATTAAGCAGATTGAACGGATAAAAGATTCCCAACGGATTTAACGGATAGAATGGATTAGAAATCTTTTCGTTGTGTAAGGACCTTTAAGCCATAAGCGGATCCTATGTGGGTGGATGTCCTGATATGTTTTTTATGATTGAGAGAAAAGTTTTTGCACAAAAAGTAAAATTTATAAAATCCTCTTCCACAGTTTTGCCCAGAAAGTTCTGTCCTGATAAATGTAGGCGTTGCATTTCTTACAGGGCTCGATAAGGTGGTAGTTGAGCTCCATGATGAGCCTGCGGTACTCGGTTATTTTCTTCCCTTTCCATATCTGTTCAATGCTTTGTTTGGTTACATCACCGACTTCTGCGGTCAGATCGTAATCTAAACAACAGAGCCCCCCTTTTCCATCTGCCGAGATCACCAGTTCGTTCCAGGGGTGGATACAGGGATATTCGAACTTTCCCTCTTGGCTTTTATGCAAGGTCTCTCCCACGTTAAGATCGGGCTTTGAGCCCAGCCAGGTATTGTAATCGTTGATCTCCACTTTGTCTGCAAAACCTTTCCAATATCTTTTGAAATCCTCTATCTCGGCAGAAGTTTTGGTCATTTTAATTATGGTGACCGAGACAAAGGGTTTTTGGGCTTTTATCTCGTTTCTCTTTTCAATGAAATATTTAACGTTTTTCATAACCAGGTCAAAGTTCACACCTCTTCGAATTGATTCATAGGTCTTTTTGGTAATGCCGTCGATGTCGAAATTAATATGGTCAAGCAGAATCTCTTTTAGTATGATATCGCTTCTTTTTTCAGTTAAAAGTTCTGCATTGGTGCTCAGGTTTAAAATGACAATTTTGGGTTGGTCAGAGAGTCACCGAACCAGAATAAGTTTATTTTCTTCAGTGGTTTTCTCTGACAGTCCCTTATTATCTTCTCCAAAATCTGAAGGGGCATATGTTGAATTTTGCGGGTCAGATCTGCGCGGGGGCACATAATACAGTTGGAGTTGCAGGCATTGGAGAGCTCGATCGACAGAAGTTTTGGAAACCTCTCTTTACGGGCTTTTATGATATTGCCAATGAGACCAAGTGGAATTTTAATTAAAGACATCTGCTTTTTCTATGATTGTTTTTCATCCCGGTGGTTCGATTATCGGATAATGCCCATCGGGGGTGACTGAACCCAGTCTTGTCTCCTTCACCCGATGAACATTGGCACTTTTCTTTCTATCCATCAGACTGTTGTTTTAACTTCGTTCTATTCTGAAAATCTTCATGTAATTTTTAAATATAAAGATCAATAGTTGAAATGCAAATGGTTTTGAAGCCAAGAAATGTCAAGAGAGAATTATGATCTTGAAACTTCACTCCTTGTACTTTATAACCTGATTGATAAAACTCACTTTTTTATAAATAGATGGAGAGTCAATCGAAAACAAAGAGGTAAAATTGTGGTTCTGTACTCTTTTAATGTCTTTTAGCTATCATACTTCTCTTTGTGTGGGGATGTCTTGATTGATCTTTTAAAAATCGAGACTTTGCCTGAATCTGTTTTGAAAATAGAGATTTTTTCCCAGCAGATTAAGCAGATTGTTATGATAAAAGATTTTGGGATTTATTTTTTACAGTGTTTATTGATCGAGCTTGTATTCTTTTATCTTGTAAAGCAAAGAGCGGTAGCTAATCTCCAAAAGTTTGGCTGCTTTTCTTCGGTTCCAGTTGGTCCTGTTTAAAACCTCAGATATTAGCCTTTTCTCCTGGTGGGCAACGGTTTGAGATACTCTTTTTTTCAAAGACAGGTCTTTCTCGAATGAAGGTTTACTCTCCTCGTCTTCTGAGGAGTGTTCTTCGGTATCCTCCGATAGAATTTGACTGATTATGTTCTCATCGTTACGGACCACCATCTGTTTTATCAGATTCTCCAGCTGTCTCACGTTTCCGGGCCAGTGGAACTCCTCCAATCTTTTTAAAGTTGGAGATGAGAAAGGCTCGAACTTTTTCTTATAATGTTCGTTGTATTTGTTCAGGAAAAACTCTACCAGAAGGGGAATGTCCTCTTTTCTCTCCCTTAGGGGAGGAAGGTTGATGGTGATCTCGTTCAGCCTGTAGAAAAGATCGTCCCTTAAGATTTTCTGTTTCAAAGCCTCATCCAAATTGCGGTTGGTGGCGCATACTATCCGAACGTCCACCTTGATGTTCTTTATCCCCCCGACCCTTACGAACTCGTGCTGTTCCAGTACCTGAAGGAGCTTGGACTGAAGCTCCAGCGGCAGATCCCCGATCTCGTCCAAAAACATAGTACCTTTGTTAGCAGCCTCAAACCTCCCCGGTTTGGTTTTGTGAGCCCCGGTGAAAGCACCTTTCTCATAGCCGAAAAGCTCCGCCTCCAAAAGGTCCCGGGGTATGGCAGCGCAGTTGACCTTGGTGAAGGACTCATCCTTTCTGGAGGAGAGGGAGTGAATCATCCGGGCTACGATCTCTTTACCTGTTCCTGATTCCCCTCGGATAAGCACGGTCAACTCCGAGTCCGCCACCTGCTCGATCAAAGCTTTAACCTCCAGCATATTAGGGCTGTCACCCACGAATTTATCGTAATGCTTTTTTCTTTTGATCTCCTCGGTTAACTGGGAAAGCCTTTTTTCCAGGCGACCTTTTTCCAAAACCTTCTGCAGGTGGATTTCCAACTCCTTAACGTCGAAGGGCTTGTTGATGAACTCAGCTGCACCCTTTTTAATCGAGATAACCACGTTCTGGGTCTCACCATGCCCGGAAAGCATTATCACTTCCGGGGAGCTCTGTTTCTTTTTGATCTTGTCCAGAACCTCAAGGCCATCCATCCCGGGCATCTTTATGTCCAGAAGAACCAGGTCGGGCTTACCCTGTTCTATGAGCTCCAATCCTTCGGAGCCTGATCTGGCGGACAGAATCTCGTAATCTTTCAGCCCCTCGGTCAGGATAATGGAAACTTTGGGATCGTCATCGATTACCAGAAGTTTTAATTTCCCCTTACCCATATCTTATCTTTATCGGCTGATTTGTTTTTTTGCTCATCTTTTGATCGGTAGAAAAATGGAAAAACTGCTCCCCCGGTTGGGTTTGCTCTCCGCCTGGATGAAACCATTATGGGCTTTGATTATTCTCTGTACCACTGCCAGCCCCAAGCCGGTACCTCCCCTTTTGGTAGTGAAGTAGCGCTCGAAAATTCTTTTCAGGTTATCCGGGGCTATGCCCACCCCGGTATCCTTTATTGTTACATTAAGATACTTTCTCTCTTTTTTGGTGTCATCAAAAGAATTTTCGCTATACAGGATTTTTATATCAACCTCTAATTTTCCACCCTTGGGCATGGATTCAATTGCGTTTATTAAAAGATTCCACAAAACCTCCAGAATCTGTTTCCGGTTCAAAAATACCAGAGGAAGGTCTTTCTGGATGTTTTTTGAAAGCTTTATTTTGTTGTTGTTCAGATCGCGGTTAACCAGCTCCAGAGCTCTCTCCACCAGGGGGGTGATCTTGGATTTTTCCATATGGTATTTGTCCGGCTTGGAGAAGTTGAGTATCTCGTTGATCATCTCGGTTAGGATGTAGACCTCCTCCTCAGCAGAATCGAATAAGCTTTTAGCATCTTCTTTGAGAGATAATTTTCCCTTTAAAATCTGAAGAGAGCCTTTGATATTGGTTAAAGGTCTTTTAAGGTCGTGGGAGATCTCGGAGATCAAATTTCCCATGGTTAAGAGTCTGGTGGAGTTTAAGATCGCCTTTTGCCGTTCGCAGATCGATGCTGCCTGGGAAGCAATAATCGAAATCAGATTTTTTTCCTCCTGGGTAAAATCCCTGTCAGGTTCCAGTGCAACACTGAAGACTCCGTGAAAGGTTCCCTCAAAGCTTATCGGCACTGAAAAGAAGCAGCTTTTCTTTTTATCTGGATTTGCCGATGAAACTATCGCATTTTTATCCAACTGATCTGAAATCCTTCTATTCAGGTTTTCAATTTTGGATATATCCCCCTTTTTAAGTGGGATTTTTACCTCACCCAGGGATTTGTTTGATTTACTATTGTAAAAATAACTTAAGTTCAAACAGTCCTTGTTCTCGCTTAGTTCGAGCCAGAAGGCACTTTTTATCGGTATTATCTTTCTTATTCCCTTGAAGATGATTTTTGATATCTGATCAAACTCGGTGAGGGTGGCAAGGCTGGAGGCGATCTGGTAAAGGACCGAGAACTGGTTCACCTTCTTTTTGGTCTGTTCAAATTGATAGGCGTCATCTATTGCCACAGCGGCCTGGGAAGCAAAGGTGAAAAGAAGCTTCAAATCATCCCGGTTGAATTCCTTTCTTGTTTTTTTGTTGCTTAAATTTATCACTCCCAGGACGTTATCTTTTACCAGAAGGGGTACCGAGAGAAGGGATTTGGTCTCGTATTTCTCCTTGTTGATCCTCTTGAACCTCAAATCCTTTTCAACATCCCTTACCATTAAAGGCTTTTTCTTCAATGCTACCCATCCAGCAATACTTCTTCCCAATTTCAACCTGGTTTTCTTTATTACCTCCGGTTCTAGACCTAAAGCTGCCTTTATGGTTAAAATCCTCTTTTTTTGGTCCAAAAGCATTATTGAGCCGATCTTGGCACCTATAACTCTGGTAGCCAACCTTATGATTGTGGTCAAAAGCTTTTCCAGATCAAAGGTTAAGCTCAGCGATTTTCCAGCCTTGTATAAAGCATCCAACTCCTCCAGTTTCTTTTTGAGCAACTGGTTTTTCAATTTAAGTTTTTTTAAAAGCCTGTTTTTATCAAGCTGCATTCTCCTTTTTTCCAAACCTCTTTGGATGGAGAGCTTGAGCTGGGGGAAATCAACCGGTTTTAAAAGATAATCGAAGGCTCCGAAGTTGACCGCTTTTATGGCTGAGTCCAGAGAGGCGTAACCGGTCAGGAGGATGACTAAAGCATCCCTGTCCTTTTTTTTGGCTTCTCTGAGAATATCCATACCGTCGGTTCCGGGCATCTTGATGTCGGTCACAACTAAATCGAAATTTTTCTTTTTCAATATCTCGACGGCATTTCCCCCGGTTTGGGAGGTGGTGACATCGAACCCTGAATCGGAGAGAAGGATCTTTAAACTCTGGCACATCCTCTCCTCGTCATCCACAACCAGAATTTTATTGGAATTGTTTTTCATAAGTTAGTTTTTAGATTTTTTTGGCGGGAAATTCGATTGTAAATGCCGACCCGCTTTTACCATTACTTAAAGCTTTTATCGAGCCTTTGTGTTTCTCGATTATCCCGTAGGAGATCCACAACCCCAGTCCTAAACTTTTGACCTCCGATTTGGTGGTGAAAAAGGGCTCGAATATCTTGTTTATATTCTTTTGAGGAATGCCCTTTCCGGTATCCGAGAATTCAATTCTATAACTGTCGTTTTTCTCGGAAAGCTTAATTTGGATTTTACCCCCCTGGGGCATGGAATCTTTAGAGTTGAGCAATAGGTTCAAAAAGACCTGTTTGAGTTCATCGGGTTGTCCAAAGATTTGAGCTTGATCCACATAGAATTTCTTTACCATGAGTATATTTTTGTCTTGGAATTGTCTTTCCACCAGATCACAGGTTTCATTGACAAGAGAAACTATATCGCATAGCCTTTGCTTTTTTCCGGTGGGACGATGAAAATCAATCAGCTCCCTTAGAATGTTAGCTATCCTGTCAACCTCCTCTTTTATTATCTTAAGATTTTTTTTGCTTTTGGTATCCTGTTTTTTGGTCAACAGTATGGAGATGTAGTTTTTTATTATTCCTAAAGGGTTGTTTACCTCATGGGCGATCGATGCCGAGAGTTTACTTAAGGCAGCAAGTTTCTCCGCCTGAATGAGCTGTTTTTGAGTCCTTTTCAACTTCTGGTTGACGATCTTCTCGCTCTGGTACAGAAGACCATTCTCTAAAGCCACAGCCGCTTTTTCGGAAAGAAGCTCCAGGAATTCAAGATCCGATTCGAAAAAAGGCAGTCCGGAGCTTTTTTTGGAAAGGAAAAGAATTGCCCTGATTTTTTCCTTGGTCAGAAGGGGAACCACAAGTTCGGGTTTTAGCTTTTCCAGAAACCTTTTTTCGCAAAGAGATTTTTTGGCAAGATTTAAGGATTTCAGCTCTCTTAAAACCTCCTCCAAAAATTGTGGTTTTGGCTGGGACTTCAAAATCTTTAAAAGATGAGATTTTGGACCGAGTTCAACCCCATCTTTTAGTTTTTTCCCCCAGGATTTGAAATAGATGAATCTTTTCTGATGGAACTTTTCTTGGGTCAAAATCACCGCCCATTCAGCTTCCAGCTGAGCGGTACAAAAACGTAAAAACCTATCCAGAAACTCCTTTAGCTTTAAATTGGAATTCAGCTCCTTGCTTATCTCGAATATGGTATAAAAGTCGAAGATCTTGCTCTTCAGAATCTTATTGACTTCGGTTAGCTGATTAAAATTTGATTGCAGGGTCTTTTCTGTGAGACCTTGAGAGTCTTTTTTATAATTATTGGAAACCTGGATTTTCTGCATACTCTCCCCTCAAGGCAATGATTTTGAACTTCAGAAAACCTGAAAGCTCAGATTCCTATATCCCTTCTACCTACTCTTATATTTAAATCGGCATCCATAACTTTCAGATTAGCCTTAAAATCCGCTCAGCTCAGATATACAGCGGAATCAAGTTTTCTCAAAAACGTTAGCTGAAAAAACTAAAAACGATGGAAGAAAATTAAAAAAACCCCCTTTCTTTGAAGGAGAGAGGATTTATGTTTGAAAATTATCTGAGGGGTTATGAGTACTCTAAGATTAATTTCTTAATCTGGTAAATTGCGGAGATTCATATCTTTTATTTTCAAATTCTTTGGTTGAAATGGTTCTTATATACTGTCTGTTAATTGATAGGTAGCTTATTTAGGTTTCTAACATTTTTTCTCTCACCAATTTGATGGGTATAGAGCCGTAGCTTAAAAGCTTGTTGTGAAAGCTTTTTAAATCAAAATCAGCACCTTTTAATTTTTTGTATTCATCCCTAAGTTTTAATATCTCCATTTTCCCCAGAGAGTAGCTTAATGGCTGGGCTGGATCGGTGGTATATCGTTTCACCTCCGCTCTGGCATTCACCGGTTCGAGCTTGGCTACGTTAACCAGCATATCCACTGCCTGGTCGAAACTCATCTTGCCGGTGTGAATCCCCACGTCGATTACCACCCGGCATCCTCTCCAGAGCTGGTCCTTCAGTTTCAGCAGCCTGGTTCGTGGGTCGGTGTAAAATCCCTGCTCGTACATCATATCCTCACAGTACAAAGCCCACCCTTCCCAGAATAGGCTGGTTCCAAAAAGCCTTCTTACTTTGGAATCAATCCGGTTGGAATGCACCAGCTGCAGATGGTGACCGGGATAAGCCTCGTGCAGTGCGGTTAATACTGCTCCGTAAGAGTTGTGACCTTCAAGCTGTTCCTCCTGCTGATTTTGGGGAAAATTTTCGTTTACCGGAGTTACCCAGAAAAAACCCTCCTGCTTTTCCTCAAAAGGTGCTGGTGGCATGTAGGCGCCGTAGGGTATTATATTTCGCTCAAATACTGGAGTCTCGATCACCTCCAGATTCTCTCCCGGGGGTATGGCAACCAGATCGTTTTGCATCACAAAGCCTTTGGCTTTCTCCATTTCCTTTTTATAGAACTCCAAAAGCTTGTCTTTTTCGGGATGGGTCCTCTTTGTTTCTTTGACGATCTCGGTCCAGTGCTTCTGAGGATCGATCTCCTTGGAAACCTCCTCCATCTCTTTTTGGGTTTGTCCTATGAGCTTTTCTCCGATGGAATAAACCTCTTCTGAATCGTAGGGAAGCATGTGATGGCTGGATAAAAGATAATCGAAAAGCTCTTTACCCACGGCAAAATCCCCATCCGATTCGGGAAGGATATCCTGTTTCAGAAAGGTCTCGAAAGACTCAAAAGCTTCTTTTGCCTTGTGGGTGGCATCCAGGATTTTCTGTTTTATCTCCGGAACCTTTTCTGCGAATATGGGAATCATTTTATCAAAGAAATCTTTTCCGGATGAGGTGGTTTCAAGACCGGTTTCAGTCCAGATCTTGGGGATTCCTTCTCCTTTTTTTAAATTGGCTTTTCCCTGTTCCATAAAAGCTGGAATTTTCTCTAACCTGGCTAAGGCAGCCTTCATTCTTTCCTTCAAAGGTGCAAAGTTCCTCAACATCAATATGTATGGACCCCAAAGAGCGTATCGGGGATAAAAGCTTGAATCCCTTTGTAACTTCTTGGTTTCCTCCTCGATTTTGACCTCGGTTTTAAGAGAGCTTAAAAGAATCTGTTGGTCCATCTTCTGGTCAGAGGAAAGGGTATCACTCGGGAAATCCTTTACCCGTTCTAAGTAGTTTTTGATTTTATCCCTGTATTTTTTTCTGGACTCTGAATCCATTTTATCGAGCACCTGGTCATATCTGTGGATGCCGGAGAAGGTTGCCTCAATTGGGTTTGACTCCCAGTAGAACTCCAAGATCTCATCTACCAGCCTGGTGAACTCTTTTTTCATTTTTCCTCCAATCTGATTGTTTTTAATTTTAAGATTCGAGCATTGGTTTTTTAGCTTTCATGCTTTTTCTTAAACTCCTTTGCCTGGTGCATGAAGGCTTCCAGCCGGGTAAGCTCAAATGTGTCCTCCAGCCCCTCATAGGCGATGTTAAGCCAGGGGATATTCCCAAAATCCTCCCTCATTTTGGAAGATAGAGCAGTGACGATGTTCCCGGGCATACAGGTGAAGGGCATGGTGTTTACTATACCCGAATAGTCTTTGGCAATATATTCGATCCCCTTTCCTACGGATAAAACCGCTTCGGTGCCAAAGGAGTTATGCAGATAAAGGCAGGATAGTCCTAAGACCTTTTTTATCGAAAAATCGTGAAGGTCATAAAAATCAGATTCGAATATCCGGATGAGTTGTTTTTCATCTTTTCTCTGGATTCTGTCCTTTAATGATCCTTTCAAAAAATCCATATATCTTTTATCGATCAGGCTGTCCTCTTTGTATCTATGGGTGGTATAGAATATCCATTCAGCCATAGGAGCTACTTTTGCTTCCCCCCCCAGGTTTTCGATCTTTCTTACCAGATCGTTGTTAGCAAACCTGTTGGAGCGTATGTAGATCTCACCTACCACTCCGATTCTGGGTCGTTTTTGCGATTTTTTCTTTTTTATATTCTTAAAAGCCTCTTTAGCCTGATATAGAGTCTCTTTTATATCTTGGTTTTCAGCCAAGGATTTTTCAACTCGTTTTAGAAATTCTTGGTAGGCTCCATCGGTTTCGCCGGGATTTTCCTCATATGGTCTTGTCTGCCATAAAAGCTTTTGCAAAAGGTCAATTGCAACCATTCCCTGCCAGGTTGTTCTTCTGAATTTCCCATCCAGATTCAAAACGTTACTGTATGAATCCTTGGAATCGGGTGAGTATATGGGAATGTTATGGTAGCCCAGCTGGTCCAGAACGATCCTTTGAAGATTCTGATATTGACCGAACCGGCAAGGTCCGTTTGCAGTTGGCATGAAAAAGGCTGAGTTTTCTGGATCGAAATTATCCGATTTTAAAAGCTTCACGAAATCCCCGGTGGTCAAAATGCAAGGGTAGCACTCTTTTCCAGAAGTATATTTTCTTCCCAAAACTAAAGTCTCCTGATCCGATTCAGGCAGGACCACAGCTTTCAACCCGAATGCACACAGGGAAGCTTTTAAGGCGTAGGCATGGTCGGTCATATTGGGGATGTAGATGATTTTTTGATTTTTATCTGGAACGAAAACATAGGAGGAGACTTCTCTTTCTTTTTCCTTGAAATTCTTTAAACTGTCCAGAAAGGCTTCACATCGGGTGATTATCCCTGCATCAGCTGAGTGTTCGTCTAACTCCAGTTGTAAAAGAGGTTTTGACCCAACATTTTTTCTGAAAAAATGGAAGATGAAGGAATCGGGACCGCATCCGAAATTGGTCACATATACCGGATAAAGATTTTTATGTTCTCTGATTGTGCAGGATGCGGACAAGATGTTTTGTCCGTATTTCCAGTACATGTTAATTCTTTTCACCTCACCACCCAAAGGCTTCTGCGGCAGAAAATCCAAAGGAATAGCCAGAGCGCCTAAGTCCAAAAGCTTTTTAGGCAGATCCAGGCTGAGCTGGGGATCACAGGTGTTGTAAGGTCTCCCCACTATGACCAGTGCTTTTTTTCCTTTCAACTGGGATAGAACTTCTTGGCCTTTTTTTTGCAAAGTTGCGTAGAATTTGCTTTGACATTTCTCAGCCAGATCCAGAGATTTCTCTATCCTTTCCCTTTTAATCCCCAGGATTTTTTTAAGGGGTAAAAGCTCCTTTAAAAGGTGTTTTTCCCCGCGCTGGAAATGTAGAGGCAGGGTGAGCAATCGGGATTTTTCTTGATCGAAGTTGAAGTTGGCTCCTACCATGTAAGGAATTGCCTGAACATAAGGGCAGGCATAATTCTCTTTGGAAAAATTCTGATCCTTTTTCATGTTTATCAGGCTGGGCAGAAATATGAAGTCAACTTCTTTGGAAAAAAGATTGTTTATATGACCGAAAGCCACCTTTATGGGAAAACAAACATCGGCTGATACCTTTTCACATCCGGTGTGAACTATGTTTTTGTTGGTTTTATCCGATACCACCACCTCAAATCCCAGATTTTCGAAAAAGGTTATCCAGAAAGGCAGAAACTCCAAAAAAAACAATGCCCGGGGAATACCGATTTTACCCTTTTTTGTTTCACCTTGGTAATGGATGAATTTTTTTGAAATGGTTTTGAGTATCTTTTCCCTGTATGAGAAGAGATTTTCAAATTCTTTTTTTTCTTTTCTCTTTTTCACCACCTCGTATTTTTCGCATCTGGATCCATAGTAAAGTGGCGGTTTGCCTTCAATTTCGATCTTTTTTATCTCGCAGTGGTTAGGGCAGTCTCGACACTCGAAAGTTGAAAGGCTGTATCGGGTTTTGGAGAGATCGAATCCCCTGAAGCTGGTCTTTACCCCTGCGTAGTTCTCCAGGGCTAAGATAGCTGAGCCAATCGCACCGGTCACGTCCTGATGGGGAGGGACGGTGATTTTTTTGTCCAATATCTTCTCGAATGCAGAAACGACTCCCTTGTTCCAGGCCACCCCTCCCTGGAAAAAGATATTTTCCTTAATTTTTTTGTCTCCCACCACCTTATTCAGATAATTGTAAGCAATTGAATAACAAAGCCCGGCTACCAGATCCTTTTTGGATGCTCCCTGGTGTTGATGGGACACCAGGTCGGACTCCATAAAAACGGTACATCTTTCTCCGCAGTTAACCGGAAACTCAGCCTCCAGAGCTAAATCTCCGAACTTCTCGATTTCTATGTTCAATCTCTCTGCCTGTTCCTGTAAAAATGAGCCGGTTCCGGCAGCGCAGACCTTATTCATCTCAAAGTCCACCACCCTTCCATGCTCAAGACTTATGAACTTGGAATCCTGTCCACCGATCTCAAAGATGGTATCCACCTTGGGATCGATCTCCACAGCAGCTTTTGCCTGACAGGTTATCTCATTGTGAATCACGTCCGCTCCCACGAAATCACCCACCAGGTACCGTCCGGAGCCGGTTGTCCCCACCCCCAGGATATTAACTTTGTCTTTCACTTTTTGGTAAACCTCATCCAAGCCTTTTTTCACCGCATCCAAAGGTCTCCCCTCGGTCATCAAGTAGCTTTTGGCAAGGAGTTTTTTGTTTTTGTCTATAACCACCACGTTAGTGGAAAGGGAGCCCACGTCAATTCCCAAGTATGCATCAACATTTTTTTGGCTTTTCAAGTCAAAATCCAGAGAGAAGTTATAGTATTTGCTCTCCGGGTACTTGTATGAGAGTTTTTCTTTGCTTTTTCTTTGAATATCTTTTGCATCGAGATGTAGGCCTAACTTATCCAGACCACTAAAAGATCTTTTTTCCCCTTGCTCCTTAATTTTCAGAGCAGCCCCGATTGCTCCGGAGACTTTATGGTATTCTGAGACTACAAATTCTTTCTCTTCAAGCTCGAACACATCAACAAAAGCTTTCCGTATTCCCAGATTGGAGGCAACGCCTCCAAAAAAACAGACCGGCACATCTATTTTTTTCCCTCTGGCGATGTTAGACTTGAAATTTCTTGCCATAGCATAGCATAGCCCTGCCACGATGTCGTAGTCCGGGGTGCCTATTTGCTGGAGATGAATCATATCAGATTTGGCAAATACCGAACACCTTCCCGCGATCCGCGGAGGATTTTTTGATTTCAGCGCGAGTTCTCCAAACTCATCCTCGATTTTTATTATCAATCTTTTTGCCTGCTGGTCCAGAAAGGAGCCGGTTCCCGCAGCGCAGAGGGTGTTCATCGAAAAATCTTTCAATATCGAATTCCCAGATATCTTCTGGTGTTCTAAAAGGATCAGTTTGGAATCCTGCCCTCCCATCTCGATTATGGTCCTGGCATGGGGGCAAAGAAGTTTCGCTGCCTGGATTTGTGCGATGATCTCGTTGACAAAGAAAGAGTCCAAAAGCTCATTTGCCTTTTTAGCTCCGCTACCGGTTATCCCTGTGGAGACAATCTTTTCTGTGGATATGTTTTCAAAAAGCTTTGCCAGCTCCTGTTTTAAGACCAGAAGCGGTTGCCCTTCGAATCTTTTATAGGAGTGATAGACGATTCTTTCCTCTTTGTCCAGAAGGACAACCTTAACGCTGACCGATCCGATATCTATGCCTAAGTAATATTCTTTGGACATCTGAGATTGAATATATTTTAAAATTTCAAATTCTCAAAAATTGGTCTTTAATTATAAGTGTAAAGCTTGGATTTGTAAAGTGTTTTTTTACAGTAGTATGTATTTAGTTAAATTCTATTATTTTATTTATGGGGTTGTTGCTTAATCACCTGGCCAGCCAGGCCGGGAAACGAAGTGAAGGGTCTTTTATTTGCAGGAAATTCGAATAATGCTTCGCAACTGAGATTCTTCTCCCCGCCTTTGGCGGGGAGAAGAATGACATAATGCCTGCCCGACCAGAGACAAGGAGGGTGACATTTGCAGACTTTGGCAACAGCGCCTTATAGTATCAAATCTTGTACTGGATTAAAGCGTTTTGTCTTCTTTAGCCAATCATGTTTTTTTAAAAGCCAACAAAAGCATTTTTCTCTTGACTTAAAGTTTTCAAATTGTTTTATTTACAAAAATTATGGAGCAGATAAAGCTCATTCGTAAAAGTTGGGCTAAGGTATTTTTAGATCTTATCGAGCCTTTAGCCAGATTTTTAATAAATTTGAAGGTTAGCCCCTATGTCCTTACCGGAGCAGGGCTTTTTTTCAGTATCTTGGGTTTTAATTTCTTCAGGATCGGATACCTGTTTTTCGGTGGTCTGATGATAATCTTAGCCGGGATCTGCGACGTTCTGGACGGGAGGTTGGCCCGGGAGAGCAATAGCGTATCCAAATACGGAGCCTTGATCGATTCGGTTGTGGATAGGTACTCGGAGATCTTTTTATTCTTAGGCCTTCTGGTCTATTTCTGGGAGAGGAGCCTAACTCTGGTAATACTCATATTTCTGGCAGTGGTGGGTTCACTTCTGGTCAGTTATGTCCGGGCAAGAGCTGAGGGATTAGGACTTGAGTGTAAGGTGGGTATAATGCAGCGTCAGGAGAGAATGAGCTATCTGGCGGCTGGTACCATCCTGAGCCCCATCCCTTTTATGGGGAATTTTCTTTTAATTCTGGCTTTAACCATTATAGCGGTGTTTTCAAATTTTACGGTGATACAAAGAGTGGTTTATATAAAGAATCAACTCAAAGAAAAGAATTTGTAAAAAAAGGAGACAAGATGAGTAAGGTAAGGGTTGCCATAATCGGAGTAGGTAATTGTGCCTCATCCTTTGTCCAGGGAGTCAACTATTATAAAAACGCTAAAGAGAAGGATTTTATACCCGGTCTCATGCACGTAAATCTGGGAGGTTATCATATAAGGGACATAGAGTTTTCAGCAGCTTTTGACATCGATAAAAACAAGGTGGGTAAGGATGTCTCCCAGGCGATCTTTACCTATCCCAACAATACTTATAAGTTTTGCGATGTTCCTAATTTAAAGGTTCCGGTTCACCGGGGTATGACCCATGATGGCCTGGGAATTTATCTGCGTAAGATCATCCAACCGGCACCAGGCCCCACTGACGATATCGTGGGGATATTGAAGGACACGGGAACGGATGTGGTGGTGAATTACCTGCCGGTGGGCTCGGAGGAGGCTACCAAATGGTATGTTGAGCAGATATTGACTGCTGGGTGTGGTTTAGTTAACTGTATACCGGTGTTTATCTCCAGGGAAAGGTACTGGCAGGGACGCTTCAAGGAGAGGGATTTGCCCATGATAGGCGATGACATAAAGTCGCAGGTGGGAGCCACCATTGTTCATCGGATATTAACCCGTCTTTTCCGGGAAAGAGGGGTAAAGCTGGAAAGAACCAGTCAGCTTAACGTCGGCGGCAACACCGACTTTCTGAATATGCTGGAAAGGGAGAGACTGGAATCCAAAAAGATATCCAAGACCTCGGCGGTAACCTCTCAGCTGGATTACGATCTGGGAGAGAAAAACATACACATAGGTCCCTCCGACTACGTTGCTTGGCTTACCGACAGGAAGTGGGCTTATGTCAGGATGGAAGGAAGAACATTTGGTGACGTCCCCTTGAACGTCGAACTTAAGCTGGAAGTCTGGGACTCCCCCAATTCAGCCGGGGTGGTGATAGATGCGGTCAGATGCTGTAAGCTGGCTCTGGATAATAAGCTTTCCGGAACCCTGGAAGCCCCCTCCGCATATTTCATGAAATCTCCCCCGATCCAGCATACTGACGAGGAGGCTCGGACAATGACCGAGGAGTTCATAAAAAAATTCGGAAAAAAGACCAAAAAAACTAAAACTTTAGTCAAAGGTTAGAAGCCATTAAAAGTTCTTTTGTTTCAGAATAGATAAATCAAGATAAAAACCATTGATTCTTTTCATCCCGGATTTAAAGGCAGCCATATTGCAGTTGTCCTAAAGAATTTTGAAAAATGAAGAGAGGAATTTTCATTACCCTTGAGGGGATCGATGCCTCTGGTAAAACCACCCAGTTTAAAAGATTGGTTAATTACCTGAAGAGGAGAGGATATGATGTGGTGTCTTTCAGGGAGCCAGGGGGAGAGGATGTCTCAGAGAGAATAAGAAAGATTCTTCTGGATAATAGATTTGCTCTAACCAGGGAGGCTGAACTTTTTTTGTATTTAGCCTCAAGATCCCAGCTGGTCTTAAACAGGATAATTCCTTTCTTAAAAGATAAAAAAATCATAGTCTGCGACAGGTTTTCGGATTCCACTTTAGCCTATCAGGGTTATGGACGGGGATTGAGTTTAAAACTGGTAAAAAAGTTAAACGATTTTGCCACGAACAGACTTGTGCCCGATTTGACCATCTTAATAGATGTTCCTTTAAAGGAATCCCTGAAACGAGCAAAAGATAAAAAGAAAGATAGGTTGGAGAGAAGCGGGATTTCGTTTTATCAGAGGGTGAGAGGTGGATTTCTCGAAATTGCAAGAAAGGAAAAAACCAGAGTGAAGATGGTGGATGGGATAGGAGGAGTTGAAAAGACCTGGGATAAGGTGAAAGCGGTTGTGGATGAGTTTTTGCAAATTGATTGAGATGGGATTTGTTGGCTTAATGATTCAATAGTTTTAAAGTTTAATTGTTTAATGGTTTAAAGTTTAAAAGTTCAAAATCTTTGAACCTCTTTTTACAATGGATATATTTTTTCTTATTCTCTCGGGGCTATTAGCTGGAGGTTTTGCATCGCTTCTAGGAATCGGGGGAGGAATTTTGATAGTGCCCATTCTGAGCTTGATCTTCGGTTTAAGTATGCACACTGCAATCGGAACCTCGCTTTTATGCGTGATCGCTACCTCGGTTGGTGCTGCTCCATATTATATTCGAGAGGGTTTAACCGATATTCGTTTGGGATTGAGTTTGGAGCTCTCCACAACCCTGGGAGCCATAATAGGCGGCAGTTTGGCAGGTGTTCTGAGATCCGATACCTTGAGTATCATCTTTGGTTTTCTTCTTTTTTACATTGGATTCTACATGATTTTCAAGAGAGCTCAATCTCAGGGGAGCTCAGGTGAGGCTGGTCGTTTTTCCAGCTATGAAGTGAGAAATCTCCCTTTGGGTATGGGAATCTGCTTTTTTGCCGGGAACTTCTCCGGGCTTCTGGGCGTTGGTGGAGGATTTCTCAAGGTGCCGGCAATGCATTATCCTATGAGGATCCCTTTGAAAAAAGCCGTTGCCACCGGTAATTTTATGGTCTCGATTACCGCCTGTGCTGGAGCTTTGCTCTATTATTTCAGAGGGGATGTTAATCCCGCAGCTGCAGCTCCGATGATAATTGGGGTTTTGATGGGCTCTTTTTTTGGATCCAGGCTCATCTATAGGATCAAAGCCGATTTAATTCGTAAGATATTCGTTGCCATTATCTTCTATTCTGCTCTGAGGATGCTTTTTCAAGGATTTAATTTTCACATCCTTAAATTCTAAGATGCTAAAAGATCAAAAAATTTACTTTTTAATTGCAAAAGTTTTAAGAATATGTTTTTATTTATCTTTTGGGGTAATTGCTTTTGGTTTGATTTTATTTGTTTTTCATCCTGAAACCCGAAGTCCCCTTGGGGGAAAAACGTTGATATCCTTGTCGTGGTCGCCTGATGATCTTTTCTGTCTGAATCCCTTCGCCTGGATCAACGTGGGGATTTTCAGTTTGCTATTCACCCCCTTTGCTGTTGTTGTGGTATCTTTTTTTGCATTCCTTTTTTCTGAGGAAAGGATTTATTCTCTGGTTTCAGCAGGAGTCCTGTTGATACTGATCTTAAGTCTGGCTTTGGCACTGAGGTAACCTATAAGCGATAGAGATTAAAAATACAAGATTTGCCATATTGTAAGTCTAACCTGTTACTTTTTGATTTTTCAAAACCAAATCATGTTTTTTGTTAATAAAGAAATTCAAAAAAAATTCGATTAAAAGAATACGAAAAGAGTTGACCTCTCCTTTTCAGTCAATTAATATTAGGCCAAGGATTTCTGCTGAGGAGTTAAAATGAAAGCTGTTATCATGGCTGGTGGATTCGGTACAAGGCTCAGGCCCTTGACCTCCACTTTACCCAAGCCCATGGTCTACCTTGCCAATAAGCCGATGATGGAGCATATCCTGAACCTTTTGAAAAGGCATAATCTTATTGATATCGTTGCTCTTTTATATTTTCAACCGGAGGAGATAACCAGTTATTTTGGAGATGGGAAAAGGTTTGGAGTCAACCTCACCTACGTTTCAGCAACGGCGGATTATGGGACAGCGGGGAGCGTGAGGAATGCCAGGGATTTTTTGAATGATAGATTTTTGATCATCTCAGGTGATGTTTTAACTGATATAGATTTAAGCAAAGCGATACAGTTCCATATCCAGAAGAACTCTCTGGCAACCATGGTATTAACCAGACTTGAAAATCCTTTGCCCTATGGAGTGGTGATCATCGATAGGGATGGAAGGATAACTCGATTTTTGGAAAAACCGAGTTGGGGAGAGGTTTTTTCTGACACGGTTAATACAGGTATCTACATATTGGAACCTGAGGTTTTAAATGACATCCCCTATCAGGAGAAATTCGATTTTAGCAAAGACCTTTTCCCTTGGATGTTGAACCGGGGGAAAAGACTTTTTGGCTACGTGGCTGACGAATACTGGAAGGATGTAGGGAATTTAGAGGAATATGCGCGTGCTCATCAGGATGTTCTTGAGGGTCAGGTGAAAATCGATGTGGTTGGTAACCTTTTGCATCGTAAGGGTGCGGAGATATGGGCGGGTAAAAATGTTGAGGTTTCACCGGAGGTGGAGTTCAAAGGCAAGGTTATTTTGGGAAACAACGTCTCTTTAGGATCCAACTCTTTGATATACAACTCGATAATTGGGGACAGAGTTAAAATAGGCGAAGGGGTGAAAATTTCAAGATCGGTGATCTGGAGAGATACCAGTATTGGTCACCGCGCGGTTGTGAATGAGTCCACGGTATGCAACAATGCCGTGGTAGAAGATGGGGTGCTCCTTTCCGAGAACTCGGTTATATCCGAGGATTGCAGGATCGGCAGTCAGGCGGAGATAAGGACCAATGTAAAAGTCTGGCCCGGAAAGGAAGTAGAGTCGGGTTCCATTCTTTCCTCCAGTCTGGTCTGGGGAGAGAGGTGGAACCGGGAACTTTTCACCGATTCTAAAGTGGTTGGCTTGGGTAGCGTTGAGATAACCCCTGAATTTGCAGTGAAGTTAGGGGCTTCCTTCGGAGCCCTTCTGGGAAAGGGAAGCACAGTTGTGACCAGCAGGGATGCGGGGAGAAGCTCCCGGATGACTGTGCGTGCGATAATCGCGGGACTTCTGTCAACCGGTATAAATGTGGCAGATCTGGTTACCCTGCCAATTCCGGTGGTGAGATTTGAGCTGAAATCTGGAAGGGAAAGGGGAGGGATCTATGTGAGATGCTCTCCTCTGGATAGAAAGCAGATAGACATCGTATTTTTTAATGGAAATGGTCAGGACCTTCCGACTGCAAAGGCTAAGTCAGTTGAAAGACTTTTCTTCAGGGAGGATTTTAGGAGAGCTTCGGTGGATGAGACCGGTCAGATAACTTTTCCCCAGAGAATTGTCGAATCCTATCGGGAAGCTTTTCTGAAAGCTGTGTATTCAGGCTTAATCAAGGATGCGGGATTTAAAGTTGTGGTGGATTACTCCAATGGTGGTGCCTGTGAGATATTCCCATCTATTTTCGGTGCATTGGACTGTGACGTGATCTCCCTAAATGCCTTTCTTGACCCCAAGAAATTGACCAGGACCCCTGAGGAGATAAGGGGCTCGCTTTCCCAGTTATCCTCCATAGTGAAATCCTTAAAAGCTGATGTGGGATTCCTGTTGGATGCGGGAGGTGAAAAGATATGGGCAGTGGACGAGAAAGGTGATTTGATTGATCCGGACCGGCTGCTTCTGATAGTCACCTCTTTGTTTTTACGTACCCATAAGGCGGAAAAGATCGCGGTTCCGGTAGTAGCCTCAATGGGTGTGGAGAGAATCGCTTCAGAATATGGAGTTAAGGTTTTCAGGGTAAAAAACGACCATTTGGCCATGATGGATGCATTGACTTCTTTGAAGGTTGATTTCGTGGGCGGAACAACAGGTGGATTTATCTTCCCCGGATTTCAGATGGGCGCGGATGCTATGTTCGGTGTGGTGAAGATCTTAGAGCTTATGGCCAGGGCTAAAAAAAGACTGGGTGAGGTCAAGAAGGAACTGGAAAAGCTTTTCATCCTTAAGGATTCTGTGCCCTGCCCCTGGGCTAAAAAGGGACAGGTGATGAGAAATCTTATGAAATTCACCGAAAGGTATAACCGTGAGCTTATCGACGGGGTAAGGATAATAGAGGATGACTTCTGGATACTGGTTGCTCCTGACAGGAGGAACGCAAGCTTTTATCTGGTTTCAGAAGCAAAGGATAAAGCCAGGGCCAAGAGAGTGATTGAGGATTACAAAAAGAAAGTCATGGAGTGGCAGAAGTAAATTTGATTTTCTGCGATTTCACTCAAATAAATCTTATTTTCAAAATCTTTAAAATTAGTAAAGATATAGTCAAAAAATTTATCTTCAAAAAAGCCATTTTTCCCTTGACCTTTTAAGTTTTTTGTTTATAATTCAATTTTGGAACTAATATGATTTGAACATCAGAAAGGAGAAGCTTATAGACATAAGTTAAAGACAGATTTTATTTTTGTCGCTTTTTTGATGATCGAAGATTTTAAAAAGAGAATATTTTTAAATTTTGATTTTTATCGAAAACTTCGCCGGGTTAAAAGGGTAGAATGTCTTAGAAACTCGGTATTTTTATAAGAGTGTAGGAGGATTTTTTGAAAAAGGTATTTTTCGTTTCGATCGTGGTTTTGTTAGTTTCTTCAACCCAAGCCCAAGTTCAACAATTTGATGTTCCTACGGAAACAAAGGTTGCTTCCTTATATCCTGTGTCCGAGAAACAAACATTGGAGAAAACCATTGATCCAAATGAATATATCTTAGGACCAGGAGACCACATCTCCATTGATATTTGGGAACCATATACCTCCTATAGGATTAGGGTATCTCCTGAGGGGAATCTTTTGATTCCCCAGGTAGGTAGTGTATTCGTAAGCGGTTTAACCTTAAATCAGGCTAAAAAGGTAATAAGAGATGAAATTTTGAAAAAATATAAAGATATCGATCTTATGGTTACTTTGGTGGATTTGAGAAGATTTAAGGTATCGGTTACCGGAGCGGTTAAACAACCAGGAGTTTATTCTGTGTTTGCCAATGCTCGAATATCCGAGATAGTCGAGAAGGCAGGTGGATTCACAGAAAATGCCTCTCGAAGAAACATAGTGATTAAAAGAACTGATGGTTCGGAGATAAAGGTTGATATCTTGAAATTTCTTTTAACTGGAGACAGAAGCAGAAATCCTTACGCTTTAGATGGGGATGTAATATACTTACCTGTTCAGGATGAGAGGATTTCTACCTGTGCGATTTTTGGCGCGGTAAGAGCACCAGAAGAATTCGAGTATGTGGAAGGGGATAGCCTTCTGGATCTTATAGGTTTGGCTCATGGACTGACCATGGATGCGAATTTAGCTCAAGCTGAAATCGTGAGGTTTGAACCTGATGATAAAACCATTAAGACGCTTTCAGTGTCTTTAAAGGGATTAATTTTGGATGGGAAAAGGGAGGGCAATCTAAAACTCTTGCCCGATGATAGGGTTTTCATAAGATCCATTCCGGAATTTCATCAAAAAAGAGAAGTCTTGATCTCCGGTGAAGTGCTTTATCCAGGGATTTATGCCATTGAAGAAGATCAAACCAGATTGACAGATTTGATTAGAATGGCTGGTGGTTTTACCCAAAGGGCTTCCTTGGCAGAAGCGGAGATGATAAGAGGAGAAGTGGCGGATTTGATCGATCTCGAATTCGAAAGACTCAAGAAGATGGATGTTTCCGATATGACCAAAACCGAATATGAGTACTTCAAAACTAAAGCCAGGGAAAAACCCGGAAGGATTGCATGTAATTTTGAAAAACTTTTTTCACAAAATGACTCAAATCAGGATGTTCTTTTGAAGGACGGGGATATTATAAATTTACCCCCAATAAGCCTGGTGGTCAAAGTGAGCGGAAATGTGGTAAATCCGGGTTTAATCGAGTATAAACCTGATGAGGATTATAGGTATTACATAAGAAAAGCAGGTGGTTTTTCATGGAGAGCAAGAAAAGGAAAGGTTCGTATTATAAAGGGATTGACCGGTGAGTGGATAAAACCCGGCAGGTCCGTGAAAATCGACCCAGGTGATGTTATCTGGATTCCGGAGAAGCCGGAGAGGGATTACTGGGGATTTTTTAAGGATGCGATGATGGTTATGGGAAACCTGGCTACGGTTTACCTTGTGGTTAAAACTGCAACCGATTGATTTGAAAGTGATGGAAAGTAAAGAAGAGGAAAAAGTTGATATTTACCGATATATTTTGGTTTTAACCAGATATCGAAGATTCATATTTTTAAATTTGGTTTTTGTGTGCGTGGTTGTCGGGATCATCTCACTTTTTCTTCCCAATTGGTATACTGCAAAGACCACAGTATTACCTCCGGAGGAGGCAGGATCTATTTTACCTTTATCCCTTTCCTCTTTAGGTGGATTTCTTCCCTCCTCAGGCATGTCCTTACCTTTGATGGTTACCCCCTCTGACATCTTCGCGGCAATACTTAGAAGCAGGACCGTGGCTGAGAGTGTGATCAACAAGGAGGATTTAATGGAGGTATATGATACTGACAAAATCTCAGATGCTTTGAAGGAATTGAATTCGCATACCAAGATAGAAGTCACCAATGAAGGAATAGTTTCTTTGGAGTTCGAGGATAACGACAAAAACAGAGCTGCAAGGGTAGCTAATCTGTTTGTGGAGGAGTTAGATAGGATCAACCAAAAAACCAATACCTCGAAGGCTAAAAGCACCAGGATTTTTGTGGAGGAGAGGTTGTCCCAAACTCAAAAAGAACTGGCTTTGGCTGAGGAGAATCTAAGGGCTTTCAAGGAGAAACATAAAACCATAGTTTTGGATGAGCAGATGAGAGCAGCTATCCAGGGCGCGGCTAATTTGAAGGCTGAACTGACTTTAAATGAGATTCAGCTTAATGTTTTAAGGCAGACCATGTCCGAGTCTCATCCTCAGATTCAAGGGCTCAAAACCAGAATAAAAGAGATCAAAAAACAGCTGGATCTGATGGAATTCGGGGACAGTGAAGAGAAAGACAGGCAGGATAAAATATTGGATATTCCTTTTTCAGAAGTTCCCGCCTTAAGTCTGGAGTTGGCTCGACTAACCAGGGAGGTTAAGATTCAGGAAACCGTGTTTGAACTTCTCATCCGGCAATATGAGCAGGCTAAAATCCAGGAGACGAAGGATACCCCTACCGTTCAGATTCTGGACAAAGCAGTTCCTCCCGAGAGGAAAACCAGGCCCAAAAGAACCTTTTTGGTGGGAATAGCGGGTTTGGCCTCGCTTTTTTTGAGTATTGTTTTCGTTTTTGCTTTAGAGTATTTAAAACATTCTAAAACACAAAACCCAGAGGAGTTCAAGAAATTGGAGGAGGTTTTCAGCTCCATAAGAGAGGATATAAAGGATTTAAAAAAGCTATTCAAGAAAAGATCAAAATAGAGAGGGAAATATGGTTAAAGTAGGTATTATCGGTTTAGGAACCTGGGGGAAAAATCTGTTGAGGAATTTCTCTAATCTGACCGATTGCGAGGTTTTGGTCTGCTGTGATCAGCAAAAAGAGCAGTTGAAAAAAATTCAAAGTATCCATCCGGATTACAGATATGTGCAAGATTACAAAGAGATTTTGGAGGACAAAAATATAGATGCGGTGGTCATAGCTACCCCTCCCGAATCCCATTTTGAGATTGCTCATCAGGCCATATCAAAACAAAAGGATGTTTTCGTAGAAAAACCAATGGTTCTGAAGGTAGAGGATGGAGAAAAACTTCTGAAGGCAGCAGAGGAGAAAAAAAGGATTTTGATGGTGGGACACATTATGGAATACCATTCAGCGGTGCTCAAGCTTAAAGAGTTGGTGGAAAACGGGGAGTTGGGAGATATATATTACCTTTATGCTACCAGGGTTAATCTGGGTAAGGTCCGGGATATCGAAAACGCATTATGGAGCTTTGCTCCTCACGATATCTCCACGATCCTTTATCTTCTGAATAAAGAGCCAAAGAGAGTAACAGCTTCAGGTCAATGCTATCTGCAGAAGAAAAAGGGGATAGAGGACGTGGCTTTTTTAACCATGCATTTCGATGATGGGGTTATGGCTCATATCCATGTTAGCTGGCTCGACCCTCATAAGGAGAGAAAAATGACCATCGTGGGTAACAAAAAGATGGTAGTTTTCGATGATATGCAGTCGGGTGGGAAGATCTGGATCTACGATAAGGGAGTGGAGACTAAACTGGATTTTAACAGCTATGGAGAGTATCTCAGCCTGAGATTTGGGGATATTTTAATTCCCAAGATAGATTCCTCTGAGCCTTTAAAAGCAGAATGCCAGCACTTCCTTGAGTGCATAAGGGACCGCAGTACCCCCAGAAGCGATGGCAAAGACGGTTTAAGGGTTCTTAAGGTTTTGGAGGCTGCTCAATCCTCTTTGGAAAAAGGAGGAACACCTGAAGAGATAAAAACTTAAATCACTACGGAGGTTAAAATGGAAAACTTCGTTCACCCAGAAGCTAAAATCGGAGAGAGAACCGAGGTGGGGAGATTTTCTGTAATCGGCGAGAAAGCCGAAGTCGGTAAAGGATGTGTTATTGGCAATAACGTGACCATTCATCCCCATACCCGGATCGGCGATTACGTGAGGATCGATGACAACACGGTTGTCGGGAAACAACCGATGAAAGCGGTTGCATCCGCCACCACCAAAATAGAGAAATTGCCTCCGGCCAAGATCGGAGATAACTGCATCATCGGCACTTCGGTGGTGATCTATGCGGGGGCAGCCATTGGTGAGAAGGTTCTGGTTGCGGATCTGGCTACCATCAGAGAGAACGTCTCCATCGGAGATTTTACCATCATCGGAAGAGGTGTGGCTGTGGAGAACTACTGCAAGGTTGGCTCGCGCTGCAAGCTGGAGACCAACGTTTACATCTGTGCCTATTCGGAGATTGAGGATTTTTGCTTCATCGCACCCTGTATTGCAACCTCCAACGACAATTACATGGCTCGGACCAAGGAGAGGTTCAAACATTTCAAGGGAGTAACGGTCAAAAAGGGCGGCAGGATCGGAGTACACGCCACCATCCTGCCGGGCAAGGTCATAGGTGATGACAGCCTGGTAGCAGCTGGCTCGGTGGTGACCAGAGATACCCCCTCCAAAAAGATCTGTATGGGTTTGCCGGCTCGGGTGTGGAAGGATGTTCCTGAGGAGCAGCTTTTGGAAAACCAGTAACTTTTAGAAAAACAGAGGAGAGAAAATGAAGGTTCCGCTTTTGGATTTAAAAAGGCAGTATCATTCGATAAAAGATGAGATAGATCAGGCAGTAAACGAGGTTTTGGAAAATACCCGATTCATCCTTGGACCCCAGGTGAAGGAATTCGAGGAGAACGTGGCAAAATACTGTGGTGACGGATATGCTGTGGGAGTAGCTTCAGGAACCGATGCTTTGCTTTTGTCCTTAAGGGCTTGTGGAGTAGAACCCGGTGACGAGGTGATCATTCCTCCTTTTACTTTTTTCGCCACCGCCGGGGTAATAACCAGGTTGGGAGCCAAGCCGGTTTTTGTGGATATAGACCTTCTGACCTATAATCTTTTGCCGGATAAAATAGAGGAAAAAATAACTGAGAGGACAAAGGCGATAATGCCGGTGCATCTTTTTGGCCAGTGTGCGGATATGGATCCCATAATGGAGGTTGCTAAAAAACACAACCTTAAGGTGGTGGAGGATGCTGCCCAGGCCATAGGATCAAAATATAAGGGGAGAAGAGCAGGGACGATTGGAGATCTGGGATGTTTTAGCTTTTTCCCCAGCAAAAACTTGGGAGGTGCTGGTGATGGTGGTATGGTTATAACCGATGACGAGAAATTAGCTGATCTGGTCAGAAAACTGAGGGTCCACGGTGCAACCCAGAAATACTTCCATCCCATGGTGGGATACAACAGCCGGCTGGATACCCTTCAGGCAGCCATCCTGAATGTGAAACTCAAATACCTGGATGAATGGTCAAGCAAAAGAAGGGAAAAGGCAGAGGTTTATAACCGTGCCTTTGCGAATACGGATATCGTAACTCCAAAGGAAGAGGAGTTTAATTACCATATCTACCATCAATACACCATATCAGTCAAAAACAGGGATAAGCTGAAAGAACATCTTTTGGAAAACCAGATCGGATGTTCGATCTACTATCCCTTATCTTTGCATCTGCAGGAGTGTTACAGGTACTTAGGATATAAAAAAGGAGACTTTCCCAACTCGGAGATAAGGTCAGAGGAAGTGATATCGATTCCTGTTTTCCCCGAGCTTACCGAGGAGGAGCAGGAATTTGTGATTGAGAAGATAAAAGATTTCATAAAAGATTAGAATTGATTTTCAATCTTATGAAGATTTTATAGATTTTACATCTGAATTGACAGTATCAAAGAAAGTCTTAAAGAATTTTTCTTTTTTACTCGGGGCTGATCTAGCAGCCAAAGTTTTAGTCTTTGTTAGTGTCGTCTATTTAGCGAGGATTTTAACTGTTGAGGGATTTGGCAAGATTGAATTTGCCCAGGCCATAATTGTTTATTTTATTTTATTGGCAAATCAGGGACTGGATCTTTGGGGAACTCGAGAAGTTGCAAGGGAGGAAGGGAGGAAAAAGGAGATAGCGGATAACATTCTAAGTTTGAGATTTTTTTTGTTTTTTCTTGCTTACGGGATACTGGTCCTTTTTGTTTTGCTCTTAAACAAACCTGCGGATATCAAAAAGCTAATCCTTTTATATGGTTTGACTATTTTCACATTTTCTTTAACTATTAATTGGTTTTTTCAGGGCATTGAACGAATGGAAATAATAGCTTTAGGACGGCTGATAAATCAATTGTTTTATGTCTGTGGTGTACTTCTGATAGTGACAAATACTACTCAAATATTTCACGTTCCCGTGATAAAATTTTTTGGGGGATTATTATCATTAAGCCTTTTGGCTTATTTGTTTTTTAAAAGTGAGGGGATGCCTAAAATACGTTTTGATATATCATTGTGGAAAAAGACTCTTAAACAGTCATTACCTATGGGATTTTCCTTAATATTGATCCAGATCTATTATAATCTTGATACTATTATGTTGGGCTTTATCAAAGGGGAGAAAGAGGTTGGTTGGTACAATGCGGCTTATAAGATCATTTTATTGTTTATTGGATTTGCAAGTTTATTTGGGAACGCTCTTTTTCCAGTCCTTTCACGCTATTATAAGGAATCCAGGGACAAACTTCGGACTATTATCACCGAATCCTCCAGGATCACACTTTTTTTTGGAATTCCAATATCGGTTGGAATCTGTTTTCTCTCCAGGGAGATCATGCAGATAGTGTATGGATCTATGTATTTAAAAGGGGCTGTTGCTTTACAGATATTAGTTTGGAGCGTTTTTACCATCTATTTCAATGCTCCCTTTGGGTTTTTGCTTTTAGCTACGGAGAGACAGAAAAAATATATGTACGCAGTTGGCTTGGGAGCCTTAGTCAATTTAATTTTGAACTTAATCCTGATACCCAGATATGGTTTGATGGGTGCAAGTATATCAACTATTATTTGTGAAATAATTGTTTTAAGTCTAATTCTTTACTATTCAAGAGAGTTGGTTAAAGTTCCTTTATCTGGATATCTAACAAAAGGATTTGTTTCCTCTTTTCTTATGGGTCTGTTTATTTATTTATTCCCCTTTAATTTATTTATGAAAATTTTTGTTGGGGGTGTGTGCTATTTGATCTGTATGTTTTTCCTCGGGGGAGTTAGCAGAAAAGATGCGAAGTCAGCCTATGAATTTCTTCGAAATTCTTATCAGGAGAAAAAAATTGGAAAGAACTAAGAGCACGCAATACTATTCACATTTAAGGCAAGATTTAATAGATATGATTGAGGGTCAGAGAAACAAAATATTAGATATCGGGTGTGGAAAGGGGATTACCGGAAGTGAATTAAAGAGAATTGGTAAGGCTAAGGAGGTTGTGGGAGTAGAGAAATTCGAACCGGCAGCCTTAGAAGCTAAACTTAAGTTAGACAAAGTCATCGTGGGAGATATTCAAACGGAGTTGCTTCCCTATACAGAGGGATATTTCGACTATATAATTTTGGGAGATGTGCTTGAGCATCTTTTAGATCCCGGGGATACTTTAAAAAAGTTAAAAAAGTATCTATCCGCCAAAGGTTTTCTGATCGCTAGCATACCCAATGTTAGTTATTGGAGAATTTTGAAAGATTTAATTTTTTTTGACAAATGGGAATACGTGGAAGAAGGGATTCTGGATAAAACCCATCTTAGGTTTTTTACCAAGAAGAGTTTGATTGAACTCTTTCGGGAATCTGATTTGGTTATAAAGGATTTGATACCAAATACATCTAAGCGGTTCATAAGTAAATTACTAATTATCTTTAGTCTTGGGTTACTCAATCGGTTTCTTACCTCTGGTTATTTAATTAAGGCAGCAAGAAATACTGATTGAGATTAAAAATTATAAATTAATTGCAAAAAACATGTTATAAGCCAAAAACGATTTAGGGATATTCTTACTGTAGTGATTTTTTTGTTTAAAAATATTTATCGCTTTTTCTTATGGTTGATCATGGATGGGAATCAATCAGAACATTATTCAACTGGATTTCGAGGATAAAGAGTTTTTAGGATTAAAGTTTTGGGAAAGGTGATATTTCATAGGAACGATAGCTTTATGAAATTGTTGAAATTTCACGAGTGTCAATCCATTGAACCTTCAGTTAAATTCGCTAAGATGTTCGTAGTTTAGTTATAGAATCAAATGTAATTATTATCTTTGATATAAGTTGTTAGAGTTTTTTGTAAAGCTTTAACTTTTAATTCCTCAGTTAATGGAAATCCAGTTTTTAAAAGAAAGCAATCTTTCGATGAGATCGTTGATTATCTGGTTTACCTTTCTACTTTTGTTATGTTTTTTGATAATAGCCATGCCACACAAATTCTATCTTGTTGGAATTGTTTTATTTGGATTGAGTTTTCTGTTAGTGTTGAATCATTGGTTGAAACTTAATGTTGCTTCAATTTTAGTACTTTCGATTCTTTATTCTGCACCCTTGGAGATCATGTACTGGAAGATAGGTTTTGCCCTAAGACCCATAATTCTTGTTACCCTTTTAGGATTCTATTTTGTAGTGCTGAAATATTTGTTAGAAGGATTGAGGGCTCATATTAAGACCAAGCGACTTTTTATTCTGTGCTATCTTCTTATCTGTACATTTTTACTATCTTATTTTGGTGCTCTGGAACCAATAAGAAGTATAAGGGTAACAATCCTTTATATAACTCTTTTTATGTTACTCTTTTTGATAATTCAATTGATAAAAGAGAAAAAAGAGTTTAAAGTTTATTTAAAACATTATATGATAATTGGTGTTTTACTCTCATTATACGGGATTTTGCAATTTTTAGGGTGGACGTTTGGTTTCGATTTTTATGGATTATTGCTATCAAAATTTAGATCAAATATGTATAACATCTTTATGTTAAGTACCTTAGGTACTCAGGTTTTTAGAATCAATTCATTTTTTACTGATTGCAACAATTTTGCTGCTTTCTTGAACACGGTTTTCCCCTTGTTCCTCGCTGGAAATCTGTATTATTTCTCGATAAGAAAGTCTAAACAATTTTGGATTTATTTCCTAGGTGCTTTCATCGTTGGAATTACATTGATTTTGACCTTTTCAAGGAGTGGGTGGATGGGATTGTTAGCAGGAGTTTCAGTCGTAATGTGGGATAAAAGAAAGCAAATTTTCAAAGCGAAAAACCTGAGAGCGATTGTTCTTACGATATTGCTTTTGCTTTTATTAATTATCCCCTTTTATAATTATCTCAGTTATTCAATTGAGTATCGATTGGTTGAAAAGGTGTCTTCCAAAATACACTTTTTTGTGATGAAGGCTGCTTGGGATATGTTCTTGAGCAATCCTATAACTGGAGTTGGCATAGGGAATTTCGGTGCTTATTATGGAAGATATATAAACCCCGGATTTGATTATTATAATCCCCATTCAACCTATCTTGCAATTCTTTCTGAGACGGGGATATTAGGATTTATAGTACATATGGCTATTTACTTGTTTGTCTTGAAACAGATACTTTGCTTTAAGAGAAAGACAAAAGGATATGAGTCAGAGGTATTGGGGACTGGGCTTTTAGCTGGTTTTGTTGCTTTAATGGTGGCAAATATTTTCTACCAGAACTATACTTTTCAGTTCTTTTTTGTTTTTCTGGGTTTAGGATTTGTCTCCGGTTTGGTAGCTGAGCAAAAGGATTGATAATTTTAAAAATGGATCTATCAATCATAATAGTCAATTGGAAGGTTAGGGAACTTTTGAGAGAATGCTTGAGTTCGATCATCTCTTTTTCGAATAGAGATGGGTTGGAGTTGATCGTCATTGATAATGCTTCTGAGGATGGTAGTGTGGAAATGATGAAAAATGAATTTCCTAAGGTTAAGTTGATTGTAAATAAAGAGAATTATGGCTTCGGGAAGGCATGCAATCAAGGTATAGGAATTGCTCGAGGAAGGTATCTTTTCATTTTAAATCCAGATACTTTGGTTAAAGGTCATACCTTAGAAAATATATTGGATTTCATGGAATCAAATCCCCAGGTCGGGATTGGTGGATGTTATGTCTTTTATCCAGATGGTAGACCTCAGAGTTCTTTTTACAGGTTCCCCACCTTGTTCTCCTACCTCAGCCGGATGTTTTCTCTTTTTCGCTTACTTCCGTTAAACAGATTGACCCAGAAATTCTTTTGGGAATACAAAGATAACAAAGTTTCTGGCTCGGTGGATAGGGTGTTGGGGGGTGCTATGGTGCTGAGTAAAAAGATGGTCGACCAGATCGGCTCATTTGATGAAGCCTATTTCATGTATTCGGAGGAACTGGATTTATGTTACCGTGCAAGGTTAACCGGTTGGAAAGTATCCACTATTCCAGGTACTGAGATAATACATTATCATATGCAAAGCGGTGTTCAAAATCTTAGGAATATAACTTTTCATTCATTCAAAAGTGATTTTATCTTTTTTAAAAAGTTTTATCCAGTTTACAAGGTGATTCTGATAAGGATAATGCAATTCCTAGGGATATTTTTTCGCACAATGGCATGGGGTGGTATTTATCTTTTCCCCTATTCCAAGAAATATTATGCCAAAGAGAAATTTTTGTCTTACCTTAAACTTTTGTTTTCAAATTTTGACTATTCGAAATCGCTATTCTTATAAGACAAAAAGTTTCAAACGCTAAGATGATTACCAGATCACTATCGTGTATTGAAAGATATGTCTGAGGATTGATTTGGACTTAGGTCGAAATGGATCACCAAAATCAATATTGATGATATGTTAAGAGCATGAAAGTGGATAGGCATATAAAGAAAATATTGATAATTAAATTATGTTGTATCGGAGATATCCTTTTTACCACTCCGTCAATTCGAGCACTGCGAAAAGGATTTCCGGAAGCTCATTTGGCTTATCTTGTGGGGAGTTGGAGTAAGGAAATAATTGAGGACAATCCTAATCTTGACGAGATTATTGTTTACGATTCCCCACAACATTCATCCATTAGGTGGCGGTCCTATATCAGGACCTTAAAGTGTTTGCAAAAGCTGCGTCGAGGTAAATTTGATTTGGTGGTAATTTTCCACCGAACCCCATTCAGCAGTTTTTTTGCTTTTCTGGCTGGAATCCCTTATCGAATAGGGTTTGATTATGCTGGGAGAGGTAGATTTTTGACCCAAAGAGTCCTCTTCGATTCTGGCAAACATGAGGTGGATCGTTACCTGGATGTTGTATACTCCCTTGGAATTAAATCGGCTGGAAAAGCCACTGAGATGAAAGTAATGCCAGAGGAAAAGAGTTATGCTTGGAACATATTGCGAGATAATGGAGTTAAAGCTGAGGATGAAGTAATCGGTGTGTTGGCTGGTGGTGGAAAGAATCCAGGTGCATCTATGCTAACCAAGCGTTGGTCACCTCAAAAATTTTCTCAATTAGCTGATCGTATGATCGAAAAATATAAGGTAAAGATTGTCTTCATTGGCGGATCTGGTGATGAGGATGTGGTCAAAGAGGTGATGTCTGGAATGAGAAATAACTCGATTAATTTAGTCGGAAGGACTAATTTTAAGCAGCTGGCTGCAGTTTTAAAACGATGTGAGCTTTTCATTGGTGGCGACTCTGGTCCCCTCCATATTGCGGCAGCAGTAGGTACGCCGACGATCGGAATCTTTGGTCCCTCGGATCCAAAGCTGGTTGCCCCGAGGGGTAAGAACCATTTGACAATTTGGAAGAATGTGAGCTGCAGCCCCTGTTACAGACCTGATACTGTACTATCAGAGAAAGATTTTTCAAAATGCCACGAGGGCACACTGAGGTGTATGGAGAAGATAACCGTGGAGGATATCCTAGTTGCTGTTGATCAACAAATGGGGAAGCTGGATAAACAAAGAAATGAAGATCAGTAAGTTTTTTTGAAAAAATCAAGAGAAGTACTGCAAGTTTAACTACAAATTTTCTTAGGATGAACCCTCTTAATTTTTAAATTTCAAAAATACTTAAAAAACTTGCATAAAAAGGAAAGGATTATTTATTACAATAAGTTAGACAAAAGATTGATTATGATCAGCAAGATAGTTAAAAGATGATAAAAGTTCTTCATGTTTATAAAAGCTATTATCCTGTAATCGGAGGAGTAGCCAATCATATCAAGGTTTTGTGTTCTGAGATGGCCAAAAACAAAGATATGAATATAGAGATTCTGGTTGTTAATCAGAAAATGAAAAGTGTTAATGAAACCTATGAAGGGATCAGAGTCGTCAGAGCTGGAAAGGTTTTCGAATTATCCTCCACTCCCATCAGCCCCAGTTTATACTACTGGATGAAAAAACTGGATCCGGACATATTGCACTTGCACTTCCCTTTTCCTCCGGGCGAGTTATCAGCATTGCTTTTTGATCGCAGTAAAAAGATTGTTTTAACCTATCACAGTGATATCGTAAAACAGAAAAACCTTCTTTTCTTCTATCGACCTTTTTTGAGAAAGATATTGGAGAAAGCAAAAGCCATCATTGCTTCGAGTCCCAGTTATCTCTCGACCTCATCGTTCTTGGCCAATTTTAAGAATAAAGTTGAAATAATACCATATGGGATAGATGTTTCCTTTTTTCAGAAAAGAGATGAGGAAAAGATTAAAGAGATAAAAGATAGATTTAGGTCACCATTAATTCTATTCGTGGGTATGTTCAGATATTACAAAGGATTGCAGTTTTTGATCTCAGCTGCTGAGAATGTGGATGCAATATTTATTTTAGTAGGTACGGGAGAATACGAGATGGAATTGAGGAATCAGGTAAGGGATAATAAATTGGAGAACAGGGTGTTCTTCTTAGGTGAAGTTAAAGATGATGATCTTCCAAATTACTACCAAGCTTCGGATATCTTTGTTTTACCCTCTACTCATAGGAGCGAGGCTTTTGGCATTACCCAACTGGAAGCAATGGCATGTGGCTTGCCTGTTATCTCCACCGAGTTGAATACTGGAACCTCTTTCGTGAATGTTGACAGGAGAACAGGTCTGGTAGTTCCTCCGTCTGACGCCAATTCTTTGATCTCAGCATTAAATAAGATATTGTCTGACCAGACCTTAAGAAGAAGATTTGGAGAAGCAGGTAAAAAAAGAGTGGAACAATACTTCTCAAAAGAATTAATGACTCAAAAAATAAAAGGAGTATATCAAAAAATACTAAAAGGTTGATTACTTTCTTAGATTGATTTTTAGCTATGGACTATTTTATTACATTTACGATTTCTCTTATAGTGACCTTCTTGTCTATCCCCTTTTTGATTCGCATTGCCAAAAGGTATAATTTCTTGGATTACCCTTCCAGCCTCAAGTCCCATCCCAAACCCACTCCTCTTTTAGGGGGCGCAGGTGTTTTTTTAGGATTTCTATTCTCGATGACACTTGGTACCTTTATTACCGGTACAACTTGGAGCCACAACCTGGCTGCTCTTTTTATAGGAGCTATAATTGTTGTTATCATAGGTTTAATCGATGATAAAAAAGGTCTTTCCCCCAGCGTAAAATTCTTCTGGCAGATTTTGGCTGCACTAACCTTTATTCTGATAAGTGATAAGGCGAATATTCTCACCGGTAACGGATGGGATATCTTGATCCTTTTGTTGTGGATAGTAGGATTGATGAATGCCTTGAACTTCTTGGATGCCATGGATGGATTGTGCGGGGGGGTCTCCTTCATTGCCTCGCTTTCTTTTTTTGTTCTGGCACTATTTTCCGGGCAAAATTATTCTATTCTAATCAGCTTAGCTCTGATGGGAGCACTTCTGGGATTTTTGAGGTATAATTTTTATCCGGCTAAGATATTCTTGGGGGATGCGGGGAGCATGCTCTGCGGTTATATCCTGGCTTGTCTGGGAATTTTTTTTGCAGAAGCAAACCAGTCCCCCTCCACTCTTTTAGTTCCGGTTCTTATCCTGTCCTACCCCATATTCGACATCTCTTTTGTGACTTTAATTCGAGCACGGGAGGGAAGAAAAATATATATCGGCGACTACAACAATTCGCCCAGGCGCATTTTGAAATTGGTTTTAAATCCGGTGAGAACGGTCTTATCCATTTACATGATATGTCTGCTTTTGGGTGGGGTAGGGCTTTTAGTTTTTTTCTTTTTCGATTCCCCTTTCAAGATGCTTCTGTCAGTTTCAATAGGTTTGGCACTGGTTATTTTGGGACTACACCTCCACCGAAGCTTCGTTAACGTTGAGAAGAAGGTGCTTTTGATCTTCTTTGATCTTTTAGCAATAAATGCCTCATTTATTTTCTTCTATTTCATAAGATTCAGGCCAGTGATCTTTAACTCGGATCTTTTCATTCCATTAAATGAGCTTGTGGTTCCGATAATATGGATTAATCTTTTTTGGCTTAATCTGTTTGCCATGTTAGGGCTTTACGAATTTTCCTCTGACCGCTTGATCAAAGAGGAGTGGAAAAGGATTTTTAAATCAGTGGTTTTGGGTATTTTTATCTTTCTTGTTTTGAGCTTCGGCCCTGCTTATCTGTCTTTAAAGTCGCTTTCTTTGTTTTGCATCTATGGTTTAAGCCTTTTTGGATTTTTAGGTCTGGAGAGAACCCTTTTGATATTTTTGTGGAGAAGGCTTTTTTACAGAAAAAAGGTCTATAGAAAAGCATTGATTGTTGGAACAAAAGAAAACGCCAAGAAACTTCTTCAGAAGATAAATTCTGATCCCAAATCAGGATACAAAGTGGTGGGATTTGTTTCCGAGGAGAGAAACCCTACAAATTCGGATTTAAATGTTCTGGGCCAGATAGAGGACCTTGGCGAGATCTCCAGAGAAAAGCAGGTGGAGGAGATATTGATTGCTTTTAATCCGGATTGGAAAGGCTCTTTGAGGGAGCTGACCAGTAAAGTGTCCAATCTGGAGGTCGATTTCAGAATTGAGTCATCCAATTGGGAGTTTGCCAGAGGGGAGAAAACGGAAAAACTGAAGACCTCTTACCTTAAAAGATTTTGCCCAAACCAGATGAGAACCTGGGAATGGGGGATAAAAAGATTAGTTGATTTTCTTTCTGCCACGATATTGCTCTTGGGGTTTTCACCTTTATGGTTTTTGTTATGGGCTTTGGTTAAAACCAATCTGGGCTCCCCTGCGCTGGTCAAAGTGATCTGTGTGGGAGTGAGGAATCGTTTTTTCAAGCTTTATAAGTTCAGGGTTTCTACAGATGAGAAAAGTGAGAATGAGGGTCCGATCTTATCAGAGACTCCCCAAGGTTTCTGGGGAAAGCTTCTGAGAGAATCGAAAATTGAGTTGCTGCCAGTTTTTCTTAACGTTCTGAAAGGGGAGATGAGCCTTGTAGGTCCAAGGGTTAATTCTTATCAGACTTTCAAAGATATCTCATCTCAGATATCGTTATACCCAAAAAGACTCCTGGTGAAACCCGGAGTCATTAATCTGGCTGATTTGAAGGTGAATTTAAAAGATGGCATCGAGAGCGAAAAAAAAAGGCTTTTCTACGATATATTTTATGAGGAGAACCTGTCATTGCTTCTGGATCTGAGGATTCTTTTAACCAAAATAGTTTTACCTTTCATGGGGAGAAAAAATGCTTGATTTAAGATTTATTAGGGAAAATTCTGATCTGGTTAAAGAGGCGGTCAAAAACAAGGGGGAGGATGTGAATGTGGATGAGCTTTTGAAATTGGATGAAAAAAGAAGGAAGCTTATATCACAAGCAGAAAAGTTGAAGCATCAAAAAAACGTTTTTTCGGAAAAAATCGCTGGTTTGAAAATGAACAAAAAGGATTTTCAAGCGGATGTTGAGAAGATGAAGGAGGTTTCAAAGAGTATATCAGAACTGGATAAAAGCCTTAAACAGATAAACGAGAAACTCAATGAGCTTCTGCTTAAGGTTCCCAATATACCCCATGCCTCTGTTCCGGTGGGAGCTGATGAGAGCTGCAATTTGGAGATTAGAAGCTGGGGGGAGCTTCCCCGGTTCGATTTTGAGCCTCGCCCCCACTGGGAGATAGGGAAGATATTGGGAATTCTGGATCTCCCCAGGGCAGCAAAGGTCTCGGGATCTGGTTTTCTGATGTTTTTAGGATTGGGAGCTAAACTCGAAAGAGCTTTGATTAATTTTATGTTGGACCTCCATGTAAAAAAACACGGATACAAAGAGATCTTTCCACCATTTTTGGTCAACCGTTCCAGCATGACCGGAACGGGTCAACTTCCCAAGCTGGAGGAAGATATGTATCTAACAGAGAAAGACGATCTGTTTTTGATTCCAACTGCAGAGGTTCCGGTGACCAATATTTATCGGGATGAGATGTTAAAGGAAGATGACCTTCCCTTGAATTTCGCCTCCTATACTGCATGTTTCAGAAGGGAAGCCGGAACCTACGGAAAGGATACCCGGGGGATGATCAGGGTTCACCAGTTTGACAAGGTGGAGCTGGTTAAATTCGTCAAGCCCGAGAACTCCTATCAGGAGTTGGAGAATCTGGTTGACCATGCCGAGGAGGTCTTGAAGCTTTTGGGCTTACCTTACCGGGTGAGGAATCTGTGCACCGGAGATTTGAGCTTTGCTGCTGCAAAATGCTACGATCTTGAAGCTTGGGCTTGTGGGCTGGGCAAACATCTGGAGGTTTCATCCTGTAGCAATTTCGAGGACTTTCAGGCGAGAAGGATCGGAATTAAATACAGAACCAAAAAGAACAACAAGCCTGAATTTTTACATACTTTGAATGGCTCAGGAGTAGCTCTGCCCAGAACCATGATCTGTATTCTGGAGAACTATCAGACCAAAAAGGGGACGGTAAAAGTTCCCGAGGTTTTAAAGCCATATATGGACGGGATTGAGGAGATCGAATAGGGGTGAGGGTCAGGGGGCAAGGTGCAAGAGTTTTTGGTGTTTGAGGATGGAAAAAGGTTTTGCAAAATTCATCTGTAAGATTAAATTAGAGTAAAGAATATAAGGAGATAATGAGGTCAATAAATAGGGTAGCAAGAAGGGAGTAGATCAGAACTTATTCTAAAACTGTTAAATGTACGTTTACAAAATGTTAAATATTCAATAATACAAAATTCATAATGTTGTTGCACATGAAGCACTTATAGCATATAATGTTAAATATTGAATTTTATGGTTGCAAATTTTAAACACATAGATTTACGACTTATTGATCCCCCTTTTAGATCAGAACTGAATACTCTCATTTTAGAACTTGATTATTTACGCAAAAAACCTTTAGGTGGGACAACAAAATCCTTAATATTTTTTCAATTAAAAAATATTTTTCATTTGTTAGAAAGTATTGGCTCAGCACGTATTGAAGGAAACCGCACTACTTTGGCAGAATATATTGAAAGAAAAATAGAAGGTGGCAAGACAAGAGACGAAAGATTTTTAGAAATCGAAAATAATGAAGAAGCTCTTGATTTTATAGAAAAAAATATTGACAGGAATAAGATCGACCGAGCCTTTTTAAGTGAAGTTCATAAAATTGTAGTTAATGGACTCACCCCACCGCCAAGGGGTGAGGGAAGTAAATATCCCGGTGAGTATAGAAAAATCAATCTTGCCATAACACAGTCCTCTCTTACTCCACCAGATGTTTCTCAGGTCCTTTCCTATATGGAAGAACTTTTTAATTTTATAAATGAGGAACATCCGCCACAATACGACTTATTAAAAGTTGCCCTTGCTCATCACCGTTTTGCCTGGATCCACCCTTTTGATAATGGAAATGGCAGGGCGGTTCGTTTATTAACTTATGCTATGTTGGTTAAATATGGCTTTCGAGTACATATTGGTGGGAGAATTATAAATCCGACTGCTGTTTTTTGTTCTGACCGTCAAAAATATTATGACTATCTATCTTTAGCAGACAAGGGCGATGATGGAGGATTGCTTTCTTGGTGTGAGTATGTGCTCGGAGGACTTAAAGAAGAAATCAATAAGATCGATAAACTTCTTGACTATCGATTTTTGGAAGAAAACATTTTACAGCCCGCAATTGATTTTGCTTTCGAGAGGAAGTACATAACTGAAATAGAATATAAAGCGTTGCAGGTTGCTGCTAAAAAGCAAGTTATCCAAGCATCTGATATAAAGAAAATTGCCTCTGGGAAATTACCAGCTGAAATTTCCAGAATTCTTGGAAGATTACGAGAGAAAAAAATGTTGCAGAGCGAAAAAGAAAAGGGTAGGAAATATTTGCTTCAATTTGTAAATAATTATTTGCTGCGAGGAATTATAGAAATGTTAGGGAAAGAAGGATTCTTACCTATACCAATCAATAAATAATTCTATGCTCTACGAAGTTTTAATTCGATAAAACAAAAGATGATTTATTGAAATTATGGGAAACAATGAAAAAGAAAGCCTTTTTGAGTTATTTTGCTTGAGTGTTTAGATAAGAATCATCTCTATGTCAATTACAGCGAGATTGATGATGAGGAGTATGGAGTGAGTGAGGCAGATAAAAAATTGAATAAAAATTTTTATAGTTTTTAAATATTTATCATTTTTTTATGATCAATTATCAAATAAGCGGACATTTATATCTTGCCGAAGAATTTCAATTAGGTTTAGAAAATCCTTTATTCTATCAATTAAATGGTTTGGAAGTTTTCATTAAAAATAGTCCAGAGAATAAGCGATTGAACGTTACTGTAAAAGTAAATTCAGAGAACAAGGAATCGGCAATTATTAGGGCAGAGAATGAACTTCAAAGAGTATCCAATTTGATAAGTTGGTTTCATAATGTGCCAATTATTAAATGCAGAATAAGTGGGATAACTTTTTCAAAAAAGAAAGACTCTCAAAATGTAGTTGTTATGATGGAAAATCTCAGTCTATCAGCAAAATTATGTATTATGAAAACCATGGGCGAGGAGAGCATAAAAAAATTTAATGAACAGTTAACTAAAAGTTATGATAGAAATTTTGAAGAAATTTTAATAATGTGGAGAGAGGCTTTAGTAGAACAATCTAAAGGATTAAAGTTTTTTCTTTTTTATAGGATCTTAGAAAGATTGTGTAGTAGTAGAAGGGAAGTAGAGAGATTTATAGAAGGTAAAATAATTAGTATAGAAAGAAGAAATGATTGGAGAGGCCATCAAGTAACTATTTTCACTTTTCTTCGTGATAATATACACTCAAAAAATCAAAAATTTCCTTATAAAGAAATAGAACGGCATTTACCACAAATGCAGAATTTAGTTAGAACAAAAATACAGGAAAGCTTCCCCATTTAACCATGCTCTACGAAACTTTTAACTCGATAAAAGAATCATTCGGACAGGATTATTTTACTTCTCGTCTTAGCATTGAAATAACCCAAAATCTCAATCCAAAATTTGAGCTTCGAGAGTATCAGAAAGAAGCATTAGGTCGTTTTGATTTTTATTTTAATGGCTATGAAGGTGAACCCAGAAAGATTGCATGGGATTTATCTAAATGAGCTTCGGTTAACAGTGGCTAAAAGGAAAATCATAGATTTCTCCAAATCCCGACAAGTTAGGGCTTCTTTTACACCAGAGCCGTTATACGCTTGGAGGAGAATGCAATAAATTTATAAAGAAAACATAAAAATAGCCATAAGGGTAAAAAAGTTAGTAATGAAAAAATTGGATATTAGAGAATATGAATTTAAATAAATATTAGTGTTTATTAGTTCAATTAGTTATATAAGAATCAGAGTGATTCATTCAGGTGAACTTAACAAAAATATAATCAATGCCTAAAGGAAGTGAGAAATATCTGGGTGGTTATACTGAATACCCCCTTTTCTTCAGGATAAGCCTTGCTTTAGGGGTTATAATCATCGCTTTAGTTTTCATCTATTACACCCAAGAAGTTATCGGGGAGCTGAAAAAGAGCTCCACCCAGGTGGTCAGTGCTTATGCCCGGCTGTGGCAGCTGGTGGCTATGGAGTCCACCACCGGTCAGGAGGTCAATCTGATCTTTGAAGAGGTAATTCAGAAAAGCCGCTTTCCGATCGTTGTCACCGACTCCCAGGGGAATCCCCAGGCCTGGCGGGAGGTAGGGATAGCCTGGGATGATACCACTTCGAAATCCAAGAAAAGATTGAAAGATATAGTTCAGCAGATGGATGGGGAGAAAGAGCCAATTCCCATTTACTATGGTGAGGATGAAAAGCAGGCACTTTATCTTCATTATGCTGATCCTAAAATAATCCGTCAGCTTAGATTTCTGCCTTTGATAGAGATAGGGGTTTTAGTTATCTTAGGTTTTATCGGATTTATAACCTTCTCAAACATCAAAAGATCAGAACAGCATTCCATCTGGGTGGGCATGTCCAAGGAGACCGCTCACCAGCTGGGAACTCCCATCTCTTCGGTTCTGGGATGGCTGGAACTTTTGGATTCAAAATCGGAACCCAAAACCAAGAAGATAGTTGAGGAAATGAAAAAAGATGTAAAGAGATTGGAAAGGATTGCGCATCGTTTTAGTCAGATTGGAAGCGTGCCGGAGCTTAAACCCGTTGATCTGAATTACGTAATATCGGGGGTGATCAGCTACTTCGAGGTAAGGCTTCCCCATGATGGGCTGGGAGTTAAAATAAAGAGGGATTTAGGAAAACTGGAACCGGTTGAGGTCAATTCAGAGCTTTTGAGCTGGGTTCTGGAGAATCTGATAAAGAATTCTTTAGAGGCGGTTGATCCCAAATTCGGGATTGTGGAAGTCAAGACTAAAATGAATAAAAAGAGAATTTTAATTGAGGTCAACGATAACGGAAGGGGGATTCTGCCAAAGGATCAGAAGAAGATTTTCATCCCAGGATATACCACCAAAAAAAGAGGATGGGGATTGGGTCTTTCCTTGGCCAAAAGGATCGTGGAGGATTATCATTCCGGAGTAATCTATCTGTCCAAAAGCGTTCCCAACATTCAAACCACATTTAGCATGATTCTCCCACTTAAATCGAAGAGATAGCTTTACAAAAAGAATAGATTGAAAAAGCGTAAAATGATTGAAAACTAAAAAGAGGATGGCAAGTTGTATTCATCGAAAAAGGATTCACCCAAAAGAATAATGTGGGTGGATGATGAGATCGATAGATTAAGATCCCATGTCATATTTCTTGAGGAAAGAGGTTATGAGGTTACACCTGTCTCCAACGGCGAAGATGCTGTAAGGCTGGTGGAGAAAAGCCATTTCGATCTTGTCCTTCTGGATGAGGTGATGCCTGGAAAAGATGGCCTGGCCACGCTTGAGGAAATAAAAGAGATAAGTCCACACCTGCCGGTTATAATGGTTACCAAATCGGAGGAGGAGAATCTGATGGACCAGGCAATCGGAAAGAAAATAGACGACTATCTGACCAAACCGGTGAACCCCTCTCAGATACTCTCCACGGTTAAAAAGATTTTGGATACAAAAAGAATTCGGGAGGATCATTTTTCAAATAGATATGTGCAGGATTTTAACCGGATTAATGCCCTGGTAAGCTCCTCAACTAATTTCGGTGATTGGATGCAGATTCACAGGATTTTATCGGAGTGGGACCTGGAATTGGAAAACTTAAGAGACTCGGATCTTCTGACTACCCATAAAGCCCAGAAAAAGGAATGCAATCACGAGTTCGGGAGGTTTGTAGAAAGAAACTATGCTTTATGGCTTCAGGGTGCCGATCCACCGGTTTTGTCCATGGATTTGGTAAAAAAGTATATTTTCCCCCATCTTGTTTCTGGAGAAAGCGTCTTTTTCTTTGTTCTTGATTGCATGAGGCTGGATCAATGGCTTTCGGTTGAGCCGACTCTGAATGAGTACTTCGATATTAAAAGGGAATCCTACTTTTCCATCCTTCCCACAGCCACTCCATACTCTCGAAATGCTATTTTCTCCGGGCTTTTCCCCTCAGAGCTCAAGAGGAAATACCCGGAGCTGTGGAGAACCGGAGCCAAAGATGATCTTTCAAGAAACAGGTATGAGGGTCAGCTTATGGAGGCTCAGCTTAAAAGACTGGGGTTATCACTTGAATCAGAGCCTAAATACGCAAAGATCCTGAATGCCAAAGGAGGAGAGAGTTTGGCTAAGAGAATCTCCACCTACCAGGATGTCTCCCTTTTCTCCATAGTTTTCAATTTCTTGGACCTTCTGGCTCATGGCAGATCGGAGTCAGAGATCCTCCAACAGATCACCCCGGATGAGTCAGCTTTCAGATCCCTGATGAAATCCTGGTTTTTGCATTCCTCCCTTTTCGAGATATTAAAATATCTTTCTACCCAAAATTGCGTGGTGGTGGTTACCACCGACCACGGTAGCATTCTGGGAACCAGGGGAACAGTTGCTTACGGGAAAAAGGACACCTCGACAAATCTGAGATACAAATACGGGGATAACCTGGGATGTAATACCAAAGAGGCGCTGCTAATAAAAGATCCCCAAGAGTACAGACTTCCGGTTTACACTATGTCCACTACCTATATAATTGCCAAGGAGGATTTTTACCTCGTTTATCCAACCAAATTCAGCGAGTATCAGAGGGAGTACCGGAACAGCTTTCAGCACGGAGGGATTTCCATGGAGGAGATGATCATCCCGGTAGCTACCTTGAGACCAAAAAGATAAAGATCCTTTGTCAAAAGAATTTATAAATCGAAAAATCATAACCTCCTCGCATGAGGAGACAAAAAAAATGGGGAAAAGATTTGCCCAAATGCTTTCACCCGGTGATGTGGTGGCTTTCTCGGGGGAGTTGGGATCGGGCAAGACCACATTGATTCAGGGAATCTGTGGAGGTCTTGGGGTAAAGAATTGCGTTAGAAGTCCATGCTTTGTGATAATAAACGAATACAATGGTAAGTTCAAGGTCTATCATTTTGACCTTTACAGATTGGACAATGAAAAAGAACTTGAGGATTTAGGATATGAGGAGTATTTCTACGGGGACGGTGTTTGTCTGGTGGAGTGGGCAGAGAAAGCGGGGGGGCTTTTGCCTGGGCAAAGAATCCAGGTGAATTTAAAGATACTCTCAGAGAGAAAAAGGGAGATCCAAATCAAAGGGAGGGGTGCGAAATGAGGATATTGGGCATAGATACCGCAACCATGCTTGCATCCATAGGTATAATTGAAGATGAGAAGGTTCTGGTTGAGATGAAGTTCGACGTCAAGATCACCTACTCCGAGGTACTGCTTTATTTTGTCGATTATCTTTTGAGAAGCTCCAATCTTAAAACTACTGATCTGGATGGTTTCTCTGTTTCCATAGGTCCGGGCTCTTTTACCGGTCTGAGGATCGGTCTTTCCACGGTCAAGGGTTTAAGTTTTTCCACTGGGAAACCCGTGGTAGCGGTTCCCACCCTGGACGCTTTAGCTTCTCATGCGCTTTTTTCTTTTTATCCGGTGGTTCCCTTGATAGATGCCAAAAAAAATCAAGTTTACTCTGCAGTTTATGATACGAAGAATGGTCAGATTAAAAGAAAATCCCCTTATTTTGCTATATCCCTGGAGGATCTGGTAAGAAAGCTTTCTGGTAGGGTACTTTTTTCCGGTCCGGGTGTTTTTGTTTTTAGAAAGAGATTAGAAAAACTTATGAAAAAGAAAAAAGCCTATTATCTTCTGGGAGAAACCGCTTTGCCCAGCGGGGTGGCAGTTGCGAAATTGGGTTTTGAGAAGCTGAAAAAAGGCAAGATAGAAGATTTAAGCTCCCTTGTTCCCTTATACGTCAGGGAGTCAGAAGCTGAACTCAAATTCAAAAATGATTGAACGGACAGAGGATTTGGTTATCAAGAGGATGGCGTTAGAGGACCTGGATGAGGTGGTGAAAATTGAGAACCAGAGTTTTTCCGATCCCTGGAAAAGGGAGTTTTTTTCAGAAGAGATCAATAACGATTTTGCCTCCCCCCTGGTAGCGAAGCTGGATCAGAACGTGGTTGGGTATGCATGTTTGTGGATATTTTTCGGGGAGTTGCAGATTGCTAATATCGCCGTAGAAAAAGACTTCAGGAGAAAGGGAATAGGAACGAAGATCTTGGAGAGGATTACCGATTATGCCAGGGATAAATCCTGTTTGAAAATAACCCTGGATGTCAGGGAATCCAACCAGGGGGCGATAGATCTTTATAATAAATTCGGATTTAAAATCGTAGGTAGAAGGAAAAAATATTACAGGTTTCCGGTGGAGGATTCCTTGATAATGGAGAAGATTCTTCTTTGAAAAAGCAAAGGATTTATATATCTTATTTTTGCTATGGAATGGTTCAGAAAAGTAAAAGAGGGTTTGATCCCCCAGAAGAAAAAGGAGATTCCTGACGGGCTGTGGACCAAATGCGGGGGCTGTGGAGAGATAATCTACGTTAAGGAGCTGGAGAAAGACTTCTGGGTTTGCAAAAGCTGCGGTTTCCACTTCAGGTTGAAAAGCACAGATTACGTGAATATCCTTCTGGATGAAGGTGAACTTGAGGAATATGATAAAGATTTGGTCTCCGCTGATCCTTTGAGATTCAAGGATTCCAAAAGGTATCCTGATAGGATAAAAACCTCCAGGCAAAAGACCGGTTTGTCCGATGCCATTATTACCGGTATTGGAAAAATTGACCAAAGAGAGGTTAGTATTGGGGTGATGGATTTCGGTTTTATCGGGGGAAGCATGGGATCAGTGGTTGGGGAGAAGGTTGCCCGGACAATCGAGAGGGCAATTGAAAGAAGAATACCTCTGGTTATAGTTGCCTGCTCAGGGGGAGCCAGGATGCAGGAGGGTATACTTTCCCTTATGCAGATGGCTAAAACCTCAGCCCTTTTAGCTAAGCTCTCCGATATTAGGGTACCCTATGTCTCGGTTTTAACCAATCCTACTACCGCCGGGGTGATGGCCAGTTATGCTTCCCTGGGTGACGTGATAATCGCGGAGCCTAAAGCACTTTTAGGCTTTGCCGGACCAAGGGTGATCCAGCAGACCATAGGACAGGAGTTGCCCGAGGGATTCCAGTCCTCCGAGTTTTTCCTGGAACACGGCTTTGTGGATATAATTGTCGAGAGAAAGGATTTGAAAAGGATTATTTCATTGATGCTAGAATATTTGAGCTAAAATATTTGTACTCTTTTGGGTTTTTTTTCAGGGGATTGTTATATTTTGGAATTTATTGCATAGATTTCGCATTTCAAACTTGATCTCTGAAAGTTTTTATCCTAAGGACTTATCTCCATTATAAACTTATGAATTACCAGCAAATCCTCTCCTACATATATGGCTTACAGAGATTCGGGATAAAATTGGGTCTGGAGAACATTACCTCGCTTTTAGATTATATTGGAAATCCACACCTTAAATTCAAATCGATTCACATAGCCGGAACTAACGGAAAAGGCTCGGTTGTCGCTATGCTCGAATCGATTTTACGTGAAGCCGGGTACAGAACCGGGCTTTTCACCTCTCCCCACCTGGTGGATTTCAGGGAAAGGGTGAGAATCTGTGGTAAAAAAATAGAGAAGAGGTTCATTCTTTCGTTTGTGGAAAATATCAAATCTGAAATAGAGAAAAACAATTATACTTTTTTCGAGGTAAACACTGCCCTGGCTTTTTCTTATTTCGCTGAAAAAGAAGTTGATATTGCTGTGGTGGAGACAGGGTTGGGGGGTAGGTTGGATTCCACCAATGTTATAAATCCTGAGATTGCCATCATAACCAGGATCAGTTTTGATCATACCCAACAATTGGGCATAACTTTGTCTGAGATAGCTTGGGAAAAGGGAGGTATAATAAAAAAGGGCGTTCCCACTTTGGTTATGGAGCAAAATCAAAGCGTGCTTGATGTCTTAAAATCCCGTTGTTCGGAAAAAGGCTCTGAGTTTATCTCAACCGGGAATATCTGTAAATGGAAAATCAGAGAGAGTTCGCTTTCCGGCTCTGTTTTTTCTTTATCTTCAGGTTCAAAAGAATTTAAGGATTTAAAAATAAACCTGTCTGGAAAGCACCAGGTCGAAAATGCGGTTGTTTCAGTTTGCGGGTGTGAACAGCTTAAAAGACTTGGTTGGAATATTACTGATAATGCCATAAAAGAAGGTTTAGAAAAAACAAACTGGAGGGGCAGGCTTGAGATTATAAAAAATAAACCTCTGGTTATAATCGACGTGGCACACAATCCGGAGGGCATTTCTGTCTTGGTTAACTCACTTTCCGAGCTTGTTTCGGACAAAAACTTTATATTTGTATTTGGGGTGATGGAAGGTAAAGATTTCCCCAAAATGCTTGAGATACTTTCCGGATATGCTGATTCTATTGTCCTGACTCAATCCTTGCACCACAAGGGTTTGGATGTCTCCTTTCTCGAAAAGGAGATGAGGAAGAGAAAAACAGCTTGTACGGTTGTTCCAAAAATAGAAGATGCTTACCGATATGCTTTGGAAAAAGCGGGCACAAAAGGTGCCGTTTGTGTAACCGGTTCCCACTTCGTTGTTGGTGAATTGCTGGAGAATTTAGAAAATAGACGCAGAAATCTGCGTTAAGAAGTGGTAAATTAACATCTTATTAACTATTTATTTTATTTTATATAGGGACAGATCAAAAGATTTGTCCTGTTTTTTCTCGCAGTATTCTGCGGTAAGCTGTTTTTCTTTCTGAAGCTTAAAACCCCTTACTTTTTCACTAAGTTATTTACAATCAATGATTTAAAGGCCAACACCATCATCCCCAAAGATTATGGCACAGGTTTTGTTATATAAAATTGTTGCAGTAAAGCCCCCTTCCCGGATTAACTCTTCTGCTACCCTTTGCCCACGTTGAAGGAAGTAACGTGGGCAAAGGCGTTTTTATTTAGATTTCTGTTGACTTTCAATTTATAATTTATATGTTTACTACAGGGCGATAAATTTAGTTATTTTTTGGGGTGATATTATGGGGGCAAAAATCTTTTATAAACTTTTGAAATCAAAGGAGAGATATACTCGTTTTTTACTGATACTACTGATAGTAACTTCCTATTTCAACTTATTTTCCGATTCGAGAACTTTTGCTGACAAATTGGAACTTACCAGAACCTGGGCAGTGGACGTTTCTGGGCAGATTACAGCTTTTGAGCTTGGGGATTTAGATGGAGATGGAATAGAGGAGATCTTCGTTGGGAACTTCTCTGATTCAGGTTATATTGATGTCTTCGATGCTGTTGGACAGATCCAGATCGGACATTCTCCGGGGACTATTGGTAAAGTTACTGCTATCGCTGTGGGTGATATTGATGACGACGACATTGCTGAGATAGTAGCAGGCACGGACAGTGCCTATCTTTATATTTTCAACTCAGATGATTTCAGCTTACAGTGGGTGTCTGATACTTTTAAAGTTTTGGAGGAGCCTATTGATACATCACTTACAATGTTAAACCTTCAAATTAGCTCTGTTGCAGTATCGGATGTTGATAAGGATGATACTTTAGAGGTTTATGTTGGCACTTATAGACGTAATTATAGACAGAACGAGAGCCCTCATAGTCTTTTCAATATTGAGAAAGGTGGCAGTCTTTTTCGAATGGATCCAATTACATATGATTTCACTCGAATTAGTCCTGATCCGATCTTTTCAAAACTTGAAGTTGATGATATAAATGAAGATAATTATGAAGATTTAATATGCGGAGCTTCAGGTTACATTTACTATTTCGAGATGTTAGGTTCTCTTCACAGCGAAGGTTTCTCAGTGGATTTGTACCAGAATGGATCGCTTGATTATATTTATCATTTTAATTCTTTATTTGCTGGCGCTCACGAATTAGATTCATTCTCTGTTTTCAACAGCTTAACCACTGGAAATTGCGACTTGGATGAGCAAAAAGAAATAGTAGCTTCATTCATGTATCATATAACTTATATGTCCTATGAGTTATATGATCCTATAAGGCTTTTGGTTTTTGATAGTGATTCATTGAAACCCCAATTGGACTTAACAGATACTGTTCAATCTGAAAGTGAAAGAATAAATGGTCTGGCTATTCATGAAGTCACTGATGATTCTGTAAATGAGATTTTGGCTGCAAGGCAAAAGGGAATTATTGAGGTATTGGATGGAACCACAGGAGATTTAATTGCAACCAGTGATACCTTACCTTCCATCCTTTTCTTCGGCTTTGGAGATGTTTGTGACTCAGCTGATATATGTATAAGTGATGGAGATAGCTTTTTCGTTTATAACGTTGGTTATGTGGGAGTTGAAGAAGAAACGGAAAGTAATCTACCCGAGAAGTTCACACTTTTTCAGAATTATCCCAATCCCTTTAATCCAAATACTACTATAGAATATTATATCCCGAAAGATATAAAAGTTACTGTAAGTATCCATAATATTTTAGGACAGAAGGTGAAAACATTGGTGGACTGGCACCAAAAAGCTGGTTTCAGAAAGGTCCTTTGGTATGGGAAAAACCAAAATGGAGAAGATGTTGCGTCAGGAATCTATTTCTATCAACTGAAAACTGAGGCAGTAGTACAGACCAAAAAGATGGTTTTGATAAAATGATCCCCGTATCCATGCATATAAACCCACTTGAGGGTAGGGTAGCTACCCAATTTCAGTTTTTCATTAAATTTTTGTAGCAGGGATTTCTTCTTAGTGCTTTTTCTGTAAAGAAATGACTCCTGACTGCACTGTAAAATAATGTGAGTGCTCGCAAGGTTCCCTGACCTTGGGATAAGTATTTTATCTTTTAAAATCAAATGAGACTTTTGCTTTACAAACCTGAAAGGTAAGGTTATGATATACAACGTGGTGAGATAATAGAGAATTCAATTATTCCGTCCCTCAAATCACAAACAAATTTTCTCTTGACAAGTTCGTATCTTTTGGTTAATATCTCTGAGTTAGTTATGAAGATAAGAATAACCGAGTTAAAGGAAGATGTAAATAAGCTGCATCTTAAGGCAAATCCTGAGGAGCTTGACCTTCAGAATGAAGAAGCGGATTTCAATTCCCCAATAGTGTACAATTTAACCTGTACTAAATCCGGTGATAAGTTTTTGTGTCAGGGCAAGCTTTCAACCAAAGTAAACTTAGAATGCGCAAGATGTCTTGTTGTTTTTTCTTACGATCTTAAGACCAGCTTGGATTTCATCCTGGATGTTAAGGATAACCAGGTGGAGTTAAGTTCAGAAGGAGGGGATTCCGACATTAAAGTAGCCTGTGGGGAGGATTTGGACATCAACCATCTGGTAAGAGAGGCGATTCTTTTAGCTCTGCCTTTAAAACCCCTTTGTTCTTTAGATTGTAAAGGACTTTGCCCGGTTTGCGGAACCGATTTAAATACCTCCTCCTGTGATTGCCATAAGGAAAGATCTGATCCACGTTGGGATAAGCTGAAGGATTTTTTGAAAAATTAACTTTCCTGAATATCCAAAAGATCGGAGTTTATATGCCATTACCCAAGCGTAGACATTCGAAAACAAGAGGCGCCAAGCGTCGAACTCACTGGAAGCTAAAATCTGCCCAGTGGGTTGAATGCTCGCATTGTCATCAGCCCAAACTTCCCCATCACATCTGCTCCAACTGCGGTTATTACGATGGCAGAGAAGTTGTTCCACCTAAAGAGAAATAAAAGTGTATGGAAAGAGGAAAAGTCAGGATAGCACTGGATGCTATGGGAGGAGATTTTGCACCTAAGTCGGTGGTGCTGGGAGCAATCAAGGCTCACAAGGAGCTTGCGGATAATGTGAAGCTCATTCTGGTGGGGGATAAGGGGAAAGTCCTTTTGGAGCTTTCCCAGCTTGGATCTGAAAATTACCCCTTTGAAGTAATTCACGCTCCCGGGTTAATCACCATGGCGGACAGCCCCGTAGACGCTTTAAGGAGAAAGAAGAACTCCTCCATTTCTCTGGGAATAAATCTTTTAAAAGAGGGGAAGGCAGATGCTTTTATCTCCGGGGGAAACACCGGAGCAGTGATGGCCTCAGCTTTGTTCACCTTGAGGAGAATAGAGGGGGTGTTAAGACCTGCTATCACCACCTGTTTGCCTTCCGAGAAGGGTATTGTGGTTTTTCTGGATGGGGGAGCTAATGCCGACTGCAAGCCCCAAAACCTCTTTCAATTCGGGGTCATGGGATCGATCTACGCCAATTCCATTATGAAAATCAAAAACCCCAAGGTTGGTCTTCTTTCCATAGGGGTGGAACAGACCAAGGGGAACGAGCTGATACTGGAGTCCTACAAGCTTTTTTCCAACAGCTGTCTCAACTTCGTGGGTAACGTGGAAGGGAGAGATGTCTTAAAGGGAACCTGTGATGTAGTGGTCTGCGATGGTTTTGTGGGTAACATCGTTTTGAAATTTGCTGAAAGTTTTGATGGATTTTTGACTTCGCTGGTTAAGAAAAGGGTAAAGGAGTCACTTCTTTTCAGATTGGGAGCTTTCCTTTTGAAGATATCGATAAGAGATCTGAGGAGAACTTTGGATTATGCTGAATATGGGGGTGCACCACTTCTGGGAGTTGATGGGGTGTGCATTATCTGCCATGGAGGTTCATCCCCCAAGGCGATTAAAAACGCAGCCAAGTTAGCCTGTGATATGGTTGAAAAAGAAGTGAACAAAACGATAAAGGATAAACTGACCCAGAATTCAAAAGTATTGAAGGAGATAAATGAGCTCAATGATTAACGCTGCCATAACCGGAACCGGATCCAGTACTCCTAAAAGAGTTTTGACTAATTTTGACCTGGAGAAGATAGTTGATACATCAGATGAGTGGATCACCGAGAGGAGTGGAATAAAGGAAAGGAGAATCGTGGAGAATGGGATTGCATCATCCGATTTATCCTTGGAGGCTTCAAAACAGGCGATGGAGGAGGCAAAAGTCACGCCAGAACAGATAGATATGATACTTGTTGGTACGGTAACTCCAGATTATCTTTTGCCCTCAACAGCCTGTATACTTCAGGATAAACTTGGAGCTAAAAACGCAGGGGTGATGGACATAGTGGCAGCTTGTTCCGGTTTTATATATGGATTATCTACTGCTCAAGCCTTTATCCAATCGCAACAATGTAAGACTATTTTGGTTATAGGAGTTGAGATTTTATCGAGTGTAACTGACTGGACCGATAGAAACACCTGTGTGCTTTTCGGAGATGGAGCCGGGGCAGCCATTGTTCAAGATACCAACGATGACAGGGGAATTTTAGCCACTTTCCTTTCCGGGGATGGATCTTTGGCCAATCTTTTGCATATTCCAATTGGCGGTAGTAAAGTTCCTTTGACAGAAGATAATATCAAGGAGAGAAAGCATTTCATAAGGATGCAGGGTTCCGAGGTTTTTAAATCTGCTGTCAGATCGATGGGGGATGCGACTGAAAGGATTTTGAAGCTTGGTGGAATAACCTCAGAGCAGGTGGACCTTTTGATTCCTCATCAGGCAAATATAAGGATCATCGAGGCAACTGCCAGAAGGGTAAAGATACCGATGGACAGGGTTTTCGTGAACATCCAAAAGTATGGAAATACCTCGTCTGCCTCTATCCCTATAGCTCTGGATGAAGCGCGTAAGAGCGGAGTGATAAAACCAGGGAGTATGGTGGCACTGGTAGCTTTTGGTGGTGGATTTACCTGGGGATCGGCTCTGGTGAAGTTTTAGCTTTTTTTATAGTTAAAAAAGATCATTGGTAAATGAATTTGTGTTGGTGGGTTTTTTTAACCACAAGGAAATTTAGACATAAAAGATAAAGATTTTATGAAAAAATTCGCTTTTATCTTTCCTGGTCAGGGCTCCCAATATATTGGGATGGCAAAGGACCTATACGGTTCTTTCCCTGAGATAAAGGAGCTTTACCAGAAAGCCGGGGATATATTGAAATACGATTTAGCCAGAGTTAGCTTCGAGGGTCCTGAGGAGCTTTTGGTTCAGACCAGATATACCCAGCCGGCAATTTTCGTTCATTCGGTAGCCTTGTGGAGTGTTCTGGAAAAAGAGGGAATTTTACCAGTATATACAGCCGGTCACAGTTTGGGCGAATATTCTGCTTTAGTGTGCTCGAAATCTTTCAACTTCGAGGATGGACTTTTCGCAGTCAAACAGAGAAGCACCCTTATGCAGAAATCCTGCGATAAAAATGAAGGGACCATGGCAGCAATAATCGGTTTTTCCGATGATGATATTAAAGGGATCTGTGAAGAGGCGAGGACTTTTGGAGTTATCCAACCTGCTAATTTTAATTCAAAAGATCAGGTTGCCATCTCAGGGGAGGTGGAGGCTGTAAAGAAAGGTGTGGAGTTAGCTAAACAGAAGGGTGCGAAGAGAGCAATTCTTCTGAAAGTTGGCGGTGCTTACCATTCCGAGTTGATGCGGGATGCAAAAGATGGTATGAGGGAGGTACTTTCTGAAATCCGGATTAAAAACGCAGAGGTTCCGATGATCTCCAACGTGACAGCCCAGCCTGAAACTGATTCGGAAAAAATTAAGGAAAATCTCACCCAGCAGATAATTTGCCCGGTCTTATGGTATCAATCGATGAGATACCTATATGATCAGGGTGTAAGGGATTTCGTGGAAATCGGTCCGGGAAGGGTGCTTCAGGGGCTTTTAAAAAGGTCATTCAAGGATGTCAATGCTTATGGTATTGATAAAGTCAGCGATCTGGAAAAATTTGTTAAAGAGGACGTGGCCAAATAGAAAAACAAACCATATCATAGATTTAAAATGAAATTGAAGGATAGAGTTGCCATAGTAACCGGAGGAGCTTCAGGAATTGGAAAAGCGATATCGGAAAGATTCGCCAGAGAGGGAGCAGGGGTGGTGATCTGTGACGTTGACTTGAAATCCGCTCAAGAAATTTCAGACCGGCTCAAAGAAAAAGATGTAAATTCAAAAGCATTCGAGGTGGATGTTTCCGACTCTTCTCAGGTAGAGAGGGTGGTGAATAACATAGTAGAGGAATTTAAAAGAATAGATATTTTGGTGAACAATGCTGGAATATCCAAGGATTCATTGCTGATAAGAACCGATCCCTCCGATTGGGATAGGATTATAGCGGTTAACCTGAAAGGAGCGTTCAATTTCATCAAATCTACCGCCAGGGTGATGATGAGGCAAAAATACGGAAGAATATTAAATATCACCTCGGTGGTGGGAATTATGGGAAATGCTGGTCAATCCAGTTATGCAGCATCCAAGGCCGGGCTTGTCGGCTTGACCAAATCTACTGCCAAGGAGTTAGCCTCGCGAGGTATAACGGTCAATGCGGTTGCACCGGGATACATTCGAACCCCCATGACCGAGAATCTATCCCAGGCAGTGAAGGAGGGTTATCTCTCCTCGATACCGTTGGGAAAGACCGGAACCCCCCAACAGGTGGCAAACCTGGTGTTGTTTTTGGCCTCGGAAGAAGCTGATTATATCACCGGTCAGGTGATTCAAATAGATGGTGGGCTTTTGATGTAGGTAGGTTTAACCAAAAAATTGGAGGTAAAAGATGGCAGCTGTTGCCGAAAGAGTCAAGGAGATAATCGTTGAACAGCTGGGTGTTGAACCCGCTCAGGTGACCGAGGGAGCATCTTTCGTTAACGATCTGGGAGCGGATTCTCTGGATACCGTTGAGCTGGTGATGGCATTGGAGGAAGAATTTGGATTGGAGATTCCGGACGAGGAGGCGGAGAAGATCACTACTGTGGGAGAGGCGATCGCATACATTAAGAACAAAGCACCGCAAGAGGAGTAGCAAGTTTAAAGAGAAAAATGAGAACGAAAGTAATGGTAACCGGTATGGGAGCTGTTACTCCCATTGGCAACACCCTTGAAGAGTACTGGGAGAGTTTGAAAAAAGGAGTTTCGGGAATAACCAAAGTTACCAGATTCGATCCCTCCCGGTTTTCTTCTCAGGTGGTTGGAGAGATAAAGGGATTTGACCCCACCCTGTACCTTGAGAGAAAAGAGGCTCGAAGGATGGATCTGGTCGAGCAGTATTCCATTGCTACCGCTCAGCAGGCATTCGATGACGCCGGGCTGGACTCCTCCAGATTGGATCTTTATCGGGCAGGGGTTATTATTGGCAGTGGTATCGGGGGCATCGAGACCTTTGAGAAGCAGCATTCCACTCTTTTAAATGATGGTCCCTCAAGGGTTAGCCCTTTTTTCATCCCGATGATGATCATAGATATGTCAGCGGGCTTGGTTTCGATGAGGTTCGGATTCAAGGGACCCAACTATGCAACAGTCTCGGCCTGCTCTACCAGTGCTCATGCCATTGCGGATGCTTTCATGTTAATCCAGAGAGGTTCTGCCGATCTGATGGTGGCTGGAGGCTCGGAAGCGACGATTACTCCTGCTTCTCTGGCTGGTTTCTGTTCAGCTCGAGCCATCTCCACCAGAAACGAGGAGCCGGAGAAGGCTTCGCGACCCTTTGACCAGAAAAGGGATGGTTTCGTTATGAGCGAGGGATCGGGTATGTTGATCCTTGAATCTCTGGAGCATGCCCGAAAAAGAGGCGCAAAGATATACGCTGAGATTTTGGGTGTGGGTATGAGCAGCGATGCTTATCATATAACCGCACCCTCACCGGAAGGGGAAGGAGCTTCCCGCTCGATGCAGATGGCTTTGGCTGATTCGGGTCTGAAACCGGAAGAAATTGATTATATCAACGCTCATGGGACATCCACCCTTCTGGGGGATATATCCGAGACCCTGGCGATCAAGAAGGTCTTTGGAGAAATGGCAAAAAAGATTCCGGTTAATGCAACCAAATCCATGATCGGACATCTTCTGGGAGCTGCCGGAGCGGTGGAGATAATAGCTTCGATTAAATCAATGGAGGAGGGAATCTTGCACCCCACCGTAAACTACGAGTTCCCCGATCCGCAGTGTGATCTGGATTATGTTCCCAATCAGACCAGGGAAGCTGAGGTCAAGGTAGCCATTTCTAACTCCTTCGGTTTTGGTGGGCATAATATCACCATTGCTTTGAAAAAATTCAGAGAATGAACTTTCTTTCTTTTTTTGAAAAGATCATCTTCAAAAAGTCCCTTAAGTCCAAAGGAAACCTGACTTCGCTGCAGTCGAAACTGGGTTATTATTTTAAGGATGTCTCCCTATTAAAGATCGCCCTGACCCATCGTTCCTCGATGGGGAAGCTCTCCAATGAGAGGCTTGAGTTTTTAGGGGATTCCATCTTAGGGATGGTTGTATCCCATTTCCTTTACCGGAATTTCACCGATAAAGAGGAAGGCGATTTGACTAAGATGAAAGCCATTTTGGTAAGCGAGCAGAGTTTGAATCTGGTTGCCAGATCGATCGACCTGGGAGAATTTATTTATCTAAGTTCCGAGGAGGAGAAATCAGGGGGCAGAGCCAAACTTTCCATTATCTCCGATGCTTTTGAGGCTATAATCGGAGCGATCTTTCTGGATGGAGATTTTGGTTGCGCTGAGAAATTGATAAAAGAGTTGCTTTTATCCCGGTTGGATGAGCTTGTCCAAAAGGAGGTTTCATACAATTACAAAGGGGAGCTTCTGGAGCTTTTACAGTCATCCGATTTGGGATTGCCTAAATACAAGGTTGTGAAGGAGGAGGGTCCTGATCATAAGAAAGTTTTCAGAATTTCCGTTCTGGTTAAAGGAAAGATCATGGGCACCGGAGTGGGCAAGTCCAAAAAGGAGGCTGAGCAGAATGCTGCCAGGACAGCTTTGGAGAAATTGAAATAGATTTTTTTTAATACCATAATCAAAAGCTTTTTTTCTATCCTTATTTTGGATTGGCAGGATTTTTCAGGTTCAGCAGAACTTTTTATTTAATGGATTTTTGTCTTTGTTTAAAACTTCAACAAAAGCTTTGAATTCTATTCCTGTATAAAATTAGTTGTAGATTTGACTGAATGAGGTAATATGAAAATCACCACCGTTTTGCTCGATGCAGGTGGGATTATACTTGACGAGTCCGATCACGAGAGGGTCAGGGCTGATATTATAGTGGAAACATTAAGGGAGACAATTCCCGGATATTCCAAAAGTGACTATCATTCGGATGTTGAGGAGGCGATAATCCTTTTTGCTCCCAGGGTATATCAGT
>LJUW01000112.1 GCA_001304315.1 candidate division Zixibacteria bacterium SM23_73_2
AGGTTGGTTTTTCAAGTAACCCGGATTTTCAAGAGGGGGATTTCATTAAATTTGGAGCAACGATGATCTTGGAGGTTTCCGATTCCAGCGGGATCAATCTCACCGGTGAGGTGGGGCACGGGATCAGTTTGATATTTGACGAGGATTGGGAGAATCAGGTGGATTTGACTGACAGTTTCGAATACGACAAAGATAACTACCAGAGAGGTTCGATTTCTTATGGTTTGTCTGAAATTTTACCGGGGGAGCATCTCTTAAAGATAAAGGCTTGGGATAATTTCAATAACTCGACATTAAAAAGTATCAATTTCGGTATTCTATCTGTTTCGGATTTCAAATTGGATGTCTTGAACTATCCCAATCCCTTCTCAGATAAAACTAATTTTTGGTACAGGACTTCAGGAGAGATCGAAAGGGTAGAAGTGAAAATCTATACAATGGCAGGCAGACTTATCAGAACCATTGGTTCTATATCCGATTCTCAAGGTTTTTTGGTTTGGGACAGGAGAGATCAGGATGGGGATCTGGTTGCCAATGGCGTATATATATATAAAATAGTTGCTTTTGGCGATATAGAAGGTAGTGGCAAGAAAGCAGAAGCATACGGTAAGGTATTGGTAATGCATTGATATTTAGCTTTTTTAATCCTTGCCAAAAGAATTAATGAGGTATATACTAAATTTAAGATTTAGATTCGAAAGGAAATAGTTAATTGGAGGTTACATGAAAAAATCACTTTTAATTTTGATGGTAGGGATAATTCTTGCTCTTTTTTTGTCACCGGATGTTTTAGCTGTTAGCAAAGCAGGGGTTTTGTTCTTGACCCTTCCAGCTGGAGCGAGAGCTGCTGGTATGGGAGAATCATTTGTTGCCCTCTCCGATGATGCCACTGCCACCCACTGGAATCCAGCCGGTCTGGGAGTCTATCCTTTGATAGGAGAATGGTTCGAATATGAAATCCCCAAGGAGGTTGGAATAAAAAGGATAGCACTTTTGAGAAACGATATCCCAGAGGATAACTATAAAGGATATGACATCTGGGCAATTTCTGACTCTGATCTTTTGAGGTGGGATGGGGTAAAGTGGGCTAATTACCAGATTTACCTGACCTCCCCCGGGGAATCGATTGAGAGTATCATAATAAAACTGACCCAGCAGAAAGATGAGCAAGAGAAAAAAAAGATGGTTTATAAAGTAGCCCGGGTAAACAATTTCATAGATAGAGATTCTTTGGAAAAGCTAAAAGGAGAAATCGAAAAGCTTTCGCCTCCGGATTATCTTTCCTCTTCTTATCTGGACAGCTTGTTTGAGAAGGTCTTTCAGGGGTGGGAGGAGTGCCTTCTGAATCAGAAGGTCTTAACTCAGTTGGATAATAAGTTAAAAATCTTTCTGGCGGACCAGTCCCTTTCAGAAAAGGAGACAGATGAGATATCGATGCTTTTGGAGACATCCCGGCAAAAATCTTTAGCTGAGAGGGTAAAGATACCTTTATCCATAGCCCTTCCAGATAGTATAACCTCCATTGTCTCCGACGACAAAAAGCTCTGGGTGGGAACCAAGTCAGGGATTTTCCAATATGATCAAAAGATCTGGAGAAGATACGGTATTTCCGAGGGCCTTTTGGAAGAACAGGTTACCTCTTTGGCGAGAACCCCCAGGGGGACGATATGGGCAGGTACCAGCACTGGAATAGCTAATTTCGATGGCAAGAAATGGAAATTCTTTTCGATTGAACCCAATTTACCGGATAACTTCGTTACCCACATAGCTGTGGAGAAGGAAGATAATATTTGGGTAACCACCAGAAAGGGTTTGGCCAGATTTGTTAATGGGAAATGGGAGACCTTTTTCACATATACTCCAAAATCCGGAGACAGCCTGGTTGCTGTGATAAAAGTATTTACAGGCTCTGAGAATCAAAAGGTTATAGAGAATGCAAAGAAGATAGTTTCAAGGCTAAATTCTCTGAAAGGGGAGGAGCTGCCTTTGGACAAGAAGATCAATATTCCCTATTATCTGGGAATCAACTCGGAGATAACAGCTTTAGCTATCGATGGAGGCGGAACAGTTTGGGTGGGAACTGAGATGGGAATCCAAGCTTTCTCCTCTGATCGCTGGATAGGTTTCGGCTATAAACTATATACTGTAGAAGAAAAGGAGACAGTCGAGGATGTTGCCCATAAATTTCTTCAAACCCAAGATCCTAAAAGAGTGCAGGTGCTCTCAAAAAGAATCACCGATTATAACCACTTGAAAACCGAGCATCTGGAGCCGGGGGAAAAGATTTATGTTTATCGAAACGCTACTGGAAGCAGGATATTATCCATCTGCCCTTGGGGTAAGAATGGAGTGTATGTGGGGACGCAATTCGGCACATTGAAATTCGATGGTTCCAACTGGAACAGATACTATCATTCCGGGCTTGGAAAGGCAAGAACCCATGATATAGAGGAAAAAGTTGGGGAGATCTGGTTTGCCACAGAGGAGAATTTGGTGGTTTATGCTCATGCCAGAAGGGAGATGACCTTTATGCACACCAATCTTCTTCCTGAGTTCGGTTTAGATCTTTATTATGAATATCTCTCCTATGTTCAACATCTCGAGGGATGGGGTTCTTTTGGAGGTAATATAACCTTTTTGTCTTATGGTGAGATAGAGGGGAGATCGGAACAAAATTTGCCAACAGGCACCTTTCAAAGCTATGAGTTTGCGCTCACCCTTTCATACGGGACCAAGCTCAGCCCCAGTTTTTCCGGAGGACTCAATGCTAAGATGATCCATTCCCACCTTTCTCAGGAGGGATATAAGAGCAGTGGAGGCTCATCCGAGGGTAAGGGTACGGGAACATCCCTGGCCTTGGATGTGGGAATCCTGTACCAGACTCCCATTCGTAAATTGAGAATAGGTGCTGCCCTGACCAATGTGGGACCTGATATCTCCTATTCCGATTATGAGCAGGGTGATCCCTTGCCCAGAAATCTGGGAACGGGAGTGGCTTACCGCCTGTTCGACACCCCTTACAATAGGCTAACTTTGTTGGGAGAGATTAACTACGAGATGGTCGAGAATGAAGCAATCCTCAACGGGGGAATGGAATATTGGTATGCCAATTTCTTAGCCCTGAGAGTTGGTTACTTGTACGATAAAGCTGGAGTCAGAGAGGCATTTACCTTGGGAGCTGGACTGCGATACAATATCTTCAGATTCGATTTCGCCTACATCCCTTCATCTCGGGATGACATCTTAACCAACACCATGAGATTTTCGCTCACAGGAAGATTTTAAATGAGGCTAAAACATATACTCAACCTTTTGATCATCCTTTTTATCTGGGGGAATTTCGCCCAGGCTGATAGAAAAAAGATCCTTTCGGTAAAAAGAATCGAGGAGCAAAAGCCTGCTTCTTCCTTTAAAAGCGATGTTTCGAAAAGAAACCTTCTTGAGCTGAAGCGCGAACATCCTTACGGACTTCCCCTATTAAGTAAAAAGGCATCTGAGCCTAAAAAGATTAAGATCTTAGGGATAAGGGTTCAATTCCAAAAGGAGGAGCCGGACGATCCCACCACCACTGGTAATGGTCAGTTTGACCTTAGAAGCTATGAGGAGTTTTTTGAAAGCGAACGTCACATCATTGATCCAGCACCTCGTAACCATGCTTATTTTGAGGCACATCTTCGGGCTTTGGCCAACTACTGGCGGGTGGTATCAAAGGGAAAGGTTCTGCTTGACAGCTTCGATGTTTATCCAAAAGGTGAGGCTGCTTATACTCTTCCCTATACCATGTCCCACTACGGGAGCTTCGACTCAGCACCTGACCCAGACAACTTCCCCATCGATCAACTGGATTCTCTTTTCAGGCAATCCTTCAGATTGGCATCCTTTGTGGATAGTATTGATTTCTTCGAGTATGACAGCTATGTATTATTTCACGCTGGCTCTGACCGGCAGCACGATTTGGGGAGCTGGGGATCGGACCCCACTCCATCCGATCTTTTCGCTGGTTTCATTATGCTGGGAGAGCCCCTTTTGGTTGGTGAACGCCCTGACACTATCTGGGATGGGCTTATCATTCCTGAAACAAACTCCCAGGACAACAGGATAACTGCTTTAAATGGTGAAATGGCACACGAGTTTGGTCATCAGCTGGGTTTGCTGGATCTGTATAGCACCGAGAACTTTATGACCCAGGTGGGCGACTTTGCTTTGATGGATAACAATGCTCAAAATGTGGGGGTTGAGCTGGACAGCTGTTTTACCTATGTATCCGGGGTTTTACCGGTCCAACCTTGTGCTTGGTCAATGGCTTATTTGGGTTTTATTGAGCCGGTGGAGATAAAAGAAAAAAATACGGTAAAGCTTTTTGCCTCCGAGCTTTTAACTTACGGTACTCAGATGGTAAAGGTCCCGATTAACTCACAGGAGTATTTTTTGATGGAGAACCGACAGGTTGATCTGGATGGACGTCCCATACCTGAGCTTTACCGTGATAGCACTTCAAAGGTGATTTCAGGTCTCTCGGATGTTACCCCAAACAACCAGAGGGAGTATGATTATCTCTTGCCCGGATCGGGAATTTTAATCTGGCATGTGGATGAGGGGGTTGCCTATCTGGATTTTGATGGGGACGGCTGGAATAATTTTTCTGAAAATCAGCTTCAGATCAACCCAGAGAGGAGGTTTCTTGTTTTGGAGGAGGCGGATGGGATAATAGACTTTGGGGGAGATTATTACACCGGTTTTGGTCTTGCTGAGGATATGTACTACCGGGGGAATAATACATCCTTCACCCCCTACACCTATCCCAACACCAAAAGCAACAACAAATCCAATACTCATATAAGTATCACCGACATAGGTTTTTCCGATACAGTGATGAGCCTAACTATAAAAAGCGATTGGTACCAGCCGGGCTGGCCCCAGATAGCTGTTCCCATAAACCAGATCAGTCCTCTTGTGTTTGGGGATGTGGAAAAAGACGGCTTTCCTGAGATTTTTGCATTATCAGGAGAATTCATATATGCCTGGAAAAATGATGGTTCGGGCTTGATCAAAAACCCTGATTCAGTTCAAATCGAGGGATTGAACGGAGAAATGGATCGTTTCCCCTTGGCCACTTTCGATGTTCTAAATAAAGAGACTTTTGGTCAGCCCAGCCTGGGCGATTTGGATGGAGACGATGCCCTGGAGGTGATTGTTGGGACAGAGGACGGTTATCTCTATGCCTGGAAAACAAAGGATGAAGATTTAAATGGAAAAGCGGATATGATTCCTGGCTTCCCGATTAAGGTTGGCTCTAAGGTTTCTATGACCCCGGTCATAGCTGATTTTGATGAGGATAGTTCGGGATTGGAGATCTATGTGGGGACCGAGGAAGGTAATCTGGTTTTGATTTCATCAAATGGGAATCAAATTTCTGCGAAGAATTATTACAATGAAAAGATCGTTGGTCTGGCAACAACCGATTCTTCTGAAATTAATTTTTTGGTATCTGAATCTGCTCAAGAGGGGCATATCCTGAGAACCGATACAGAGCAAAGTTTCACCTTACCTGTCTCTTTCAATTCCTATCCAGTGGTTGGTGATCTGGACAGGGACGAAAGTTTAGATGTGATAGTTGTGGGCGGAGATGGCAGGATATATGCTTGGGATAAGGAGTTGAATCTTTTACCCGGATTTCCGGTTGAGACATATGCAAGCAAACTGTCCTCTCCTTCACTTGGCGACATAGACGGGGATGGTCACTTAGAGAT
>LJUW01000113.1 GCA_001304315.1 candidate division Zixibacteria bacterium SM23_73_2
ATGTGACCTGGTCCCTCGACCATGGCGAAAACATTCCTCTCCCTTGCCCTCTTGACCAGCTCACCTAAAATCAGAAGCTCCTCCACCTGGATTCGATCGGTCGAATCTGCGATGCTGCCCGGTCTGAGCCCATCCCCCAGGCTTAAAGTAGCATCATAATCCTTAGCCAGATCTAAAAGCCGATCATAATGCTGGTATAAGGGATTCTCCTTTTTGTTGTGTTTCATCCAGCGGTACAAAAAAGCCCCGCCCCGGCTTACTATTCCGGTTAACCTCCTATCCCTTTCAATTATCTTAAAAGCCCTCTGGGTAAAGCCACAATGAACAGTTATGAAATCCACCCCGCTTTTTAAGTGATCCTCAATTACCTCGAAAAGAGAATCGGAGGTCATATCCTCCAGGGGCTTTCCCCTTTTGGCTAAATCGCAAACCGCCTCATAAATGGGGACCGTCCCAACCGGCACCCTCGATTTCTCCAAAATCCTTTGCCGCAGCTTTCTTATATCCCCTCCGGTGGACAGATCCATCACCGTATCCGCACCGTATTTTACCGCTGTTTCTAACTTCTCAAGCTCCAGATCGAAATCCACCATGTCCGGTGAGGTGCCCAGATTGGCGTTTATCTTGGTACTCAGTCCTTTTCCTATTCCAACCGGTGCTATGGAATGGTTTTTATTCTTCAGGATTACGATATTCCCCCTCTCGATTCCCTTTTGGAGAAATTCTTTTGACACCCCTTCTATCTGGGCGATTTTCTCTAAACTATCTTTCATAAGATTTTTTATCGACCGGTTTAGACCTTTGATTAAGATACAAAAAAGAAAAAGGAATTGTCAAGCATTCTTCCGGGCAAAATTTATACGGGGGATTTTATTCAAATCGTTGTCAATTGAAAGGTACAGAACCGGAAACGATTCTTTTAGCTCTTAAATAAAGATTGGGGTAAATTCGAAGATATTTCTCTTGACTCTTTAAAACAAAGATATTAGTTTTAGCCAATTGTTTTCGTAATTGAAAAACCTACCAAATCATAGAGGAGGTTCGATGGCAGAAAACAAAGAAAACGTTAAATTCGAGCCCTACATAAAGCCGGAACAGAAGATGCCCGAGATAACCCTGAGGGCAATCATCCTGGGCGCTTTGATCTCGATAGTCTTCGGAGTTGCCAATGCATATCTGGGTTTGAAAGTGGGAATGACCATCTGCGCCTCAATACCCGCGGCAGTCATCTCCATGGCGGTTTTAAGGGGGATATTGAAAACCGGAACGGTTCTGGAGAACAACATGGTGCAAACCATCGGCTCGGCTGGCGAGTCCCTGGCTGCCGGGATCATCTTCACCATTCCGGCATTTTTCATCTGGAACGAAACCATTCCCGGATTTTTCCATCCCATAAATGCCTGGGATATATTCTTTCTATCGATGCTGGGGGGCTGTTTGGGCATCCTGTTCATGATACCTCTGAGAAGGTATCTAATTGTAAAAGAGCACGGGAAACTGCCTTTTCCTGAGGGAACTGCCTGTGCCGAGATAATCAAAGCCGGAGATGAGGGTGGAAGCAAAGCCAAGACGGTATTTGCCGGTATGGGACTGGGGGCATTATACAAAGTCCTTATGGGCGGGGTGAAAGTCTGGCCCGAGGTTCCGCAGTACAACCTCCCCTTTCTCAAAGGAGCCTATCTGGGAATAGACGCAACCCCGGCTCTTCTGGGAGTTGGCTACATAATCGGACCACGGATATCAGCTTTTATGCTGGGAGGGGCTGTGCTGGGATATCTGGCATTGGCACCGCTGGTATATTTTTTGGGAACCCACATCCCCGACGTGGTTCCTCCGGCAACCAAGCTGATCTCCGATATGACCCCGGCAGAGCTGAGAAACAACTATATCAAATATTTCGGAGTGGGAGCAGTGGCTCTGGGAGGATTCATCAGCCTGATAAAATCGATACCGGTGATCATCCACTCCTTTGCGATCGGAGCCAAGCAAATCTTCTCTAAAAAGATCGAAACTGCGAAAATGCTAAGAACTGAAAGAGAGCTTTCCATGAGTGTGGTCTTGATCGGCTCGCTTCTGATTGCTCTGGCTATCTGGGCTTATCCCAAAACCGAGCTTCATCTTCTGGGAACCTTTCTGGTCATCATCTTCGGGTTCTTCTTCGTGGTGGTGGCAGCCAGGATCGTGGGAATCGTCGGCTCCTCCTCCTCACCTGTTTCGGGAATGACCATCGCCACCCTCTTGGTTACCAGCATAATTCTGCTTTCCTTCGGCATCTCCGGATTTCAGGGGATGATAACGGTGATGTCCATAGGTGCGGTGGTATGCATTGCGGTTTGTCTCTCCGGGGACATCGCTCAGGACTTGAAGACCGGATACCTTCTGGGAGCAACGCCCCAAAAACAGCAGACCATGGAATTCGTGGGTCTTTTAGCTCCTGCTCTGGTTATGGGATTCACCATATTTTTGCTCAACGCCGCTTTCGGGTTCGTCCGTTCTGAAGCCCATCCTGCACCCCTTTTAGCTCCCCAGGCTAACGTGATGGCAACCATCGTCAACGGGGTGATGACCGGTAACATACCCTGGCTTTATATCATAGTCGGGGTTATGCTCGCCTCCGCCATTGAGCTGGTGGGTATATCCTCCCTTCCCTTTGCCATCGGGCTCTACCTTCCCCTGGAGCTTTCCACCCCGATCATGGCCGGAGGGCTCATCGCTCTCGTTCTCGGAAAGGTGGCCAGGGCTCAGGAGGCGGGTAAAAGGCATGAACACGGGATTCTCTTCGGTTCGGGTTTGGTTGCAGGAGATGCCCTGATAGGGGTAATGATAGCGTTTTTGATCGCTTTCTCCACCCAATATCGTGCCTTTTACGAATTCCACGAGGAAGCACCACTTGCTGGCTCCATCGCCCCCTGGCTGACGCTTTTTGCCTTTGCCGCTCTTGGGTTCTTCCTGTGGAGATCAACCATTTTGCCAAAAATAAAAAAGAGGTGAAAAAATGGAAGAGCTTAAAAAATCAGCAGAGATAGCTGTTAACAACTGCATGGCAGTGAAAAAAGGTGAGACCGTTTTGGTCATCACTGACCAGCCTCTGAGAAAGATCGGTCAATTCCTGTGGGAGGCAGCAAATGATGCGACTACCGAGGCTATGTTATTGGAAATCATCCCCAGAACTTCCAACGGAGAGGAGCCTCCTCCACAGGTAGCTGAGTTTATGAAGGGTTTCGATGTCGTTTTAATCCCCACCTCCAAATCGATGACCCATACCAAAGCAAGAAGAGATGCCTGCGAAAGCGGTGCCCGGGTCGCTACCCTGCCCGGGATCAGGGAGGATACCATGCAGAGAACCCTTTCTGCGGATTATCACAACATCGCCAAGAGGTGTTCAAAAATCGCACAGGCTCTGGAGGGCGGAAAAACCGCTAAAGTTACCACCCCTTTCGGAACTGACATAACCCTTTCCCTGGAGGGAAGGGAGTGGAGACTGGACACCGGTTTATACCACAATCCTGGAGATTATGGCAACCTCCCTGCAGGGGAAGTCTTCATTGCCCCCCTGGAGGGAAAAGCTAACGGGATCATAGTGGTCGATGGAGCGATGGCTGGTCTGGGAATGCTTAAAAAGCCTTTGAAGATGCAGGTCAAGGACGGTTATGTGACCGACATCTCCGGGGATAAAAAAGCAGAGGAGCTGGAGAAAATGATTGCTCCCTTTGGAAAAGATGCTAAAAACATCGCTGAGCTGGGCATAGGTACCAACGACAAGGCAGAGATATGCGGGAGCGTTCTGGAGGATGAGAAGGTGATGGGAACGGTTCACCTGGCAATCGGGGACAACAAATCCATGGGAGGGGAGGTCTCGGTTCAAAGCCATCTGGATGGAATCCTTTCCAAACCCACCCTAAAGATAGACGGGAAAGTGATAATGAAAGATGGGGAGTTTATGATTTAACTTTTATGATTTTTCAATTCTGAGTCTTTTTATGAAACCAGCACGGGCAAAGAATAAATATATTGAAATATTGAAAAGAATGTCCGGGAATCAAAGAGTAATGATAGGTGCTGACCTTTACGATTTATCTTACAAAATAGTCAAGACTTCTATCCTGGAGAAATTTCCCCGCCTTTCCAAAAATAAATTGTCCCAGAAAATAAAAGAGCGAATGCTCGGATGATACAGGAGCAAGTTCTAAAAACGGTTATTTCTCATTTAGATTATCTAAAGATTCCTTACATGCTCGCCGGAGCCATCGCAGTCAACTATTATGGAAAGCCTCGATTGACCCACGATTTAGATATAATTATTGAATTGAAAACACAAAAGATAGATAAAATCGTTTCTTTATTCCAAAAGGAATTTTATATAAGCTCAGATGGAATAGAAGACGCTTTGAAACATAAAACTATGTTCAATGCTATTCATCACTCCACCGGATTAAAGATCGATTTCTGGCTGCTCAAGGAAGAAAGATATGATGCTTTGAGGTTCAAAAGGCGAATAAAGAAAAAGATTTTCAACAAAATGATTTACCTCACCACACCGGAAGACTTAATAATCATGAAGCTAAAATGGTATAAAGATTCAAAAATAGAAAAGCATTACGCAGATGCATCAGGAATTTGTCAGATACAAAAGGGAGAACTTGACCTTAAATACCTGAGAGCTTGGTTATCGGTGCAATCAACACAAAAACTTTTCGAAAGGATTATAAAGGAAACAGGATAAAAATAATAGCCTGTTAATAAAAAAATCTTACCGCTTGCTGGGGATACCTAATCCCCAGCTTTTTCTTTATGTACACCTGTTGTGCTGTTGGCAACATCCAGAGAGAAATGTAAAGGTGACCCTCGCTGTTCCTTCTCATTGCTATTCTTGGACTTGGCGACAAAACATCATAAAAGAAAGATCCTTAATAAAACCTGATATTTTCCTTGACAAACATTTATAGATACGCTATATTATATTTAGTAACAAAGGAAAGCAGAGGATACTCCAAAAATAAATTTCCGGGAAGGAAAACCTAAGATTTGAATCGTTTTCATATGTCCACATAGTACACTGTGGATAGATGAATTTGAAATATTTAACTGGTTTACCTGAATCAGGTAATGCAGAAAGTTTTTGGCTAAAAAAAGAGGAAAGCAGCAACTAACATTAAACCTTAAAAAAGGAGTTAAAGATGGTAAAAAAGCTATTGATCATCTTTGCTCTTCTGGTTCTTGCCCTATTATTTCTTTTGAATGCTCCCTGGGCAAAAAAACAACAACCTTTTTCGAATCCTCACTTGCCTGAAGTAAGTAAAAGATACGTTCAACAGTATCTTTTGAAACCCCTAACACCGGTAGCTCTTAAAGGTATAATCGAGTCCCCTTATGACCACATAATCGGCTATACCTACTATGATTTTCAACATAACAGCGCCATCCCCAGGATGATAGCCAACGATTACCAGGAAGCCCCCTGCGGGGAAAACGGGATTCACTCGACTTACATGAAGCTAACCCAACCTGAAATAACATCCAACCGTTACATCTGTTACGCTTACAAAGCTCCCTGCAATCCCTGGGGAGACGATACCTGCTTTACCCCTTCTTTCCGTAGGGCTGGATATGGCGGGCTGGATATCTTTCTGGACAGCAGGGTGGTCTTAATCTACCATCATGTTAATCCCGGACCTGATCCATCCTCAAGAAGATCTGTAATCACAATTCAGAAACCAAGCCCCGGGGCAAAGAACTT
>LJUW01000114.1 GCA_001304315.1 candidate division Zixibacteria bacterium SM23_73_2
ATGACTTTAGTCATAACTGAGGGATTCGGGCAGATTAATATGGCGGAGAGGACTTTCGGACTTTTGAAATCAAAGGAGGGAGAGGAGGTTTGCATAAATGGGGCAACCCAGATAAGGGCTGGGGTCATTCGTCCGGAGGTGGTTATTCCCTTTGAGGTGGATGTTCATGCTGAGATGAAGGAGCAGGAATTCGAAAAGGTGGGGCTGGAACAGGGAAGGCATATAAGGGTTATAAGGGAACCTCATTTCGGAAGATTGGGAAAGGTGGTGGATCTACCTCCCCAGCTTCAGAAACTGGAATCGGAATCCTCTGCCCGGGTATTGGAGGTTGAGTTTGAAGACAAAACCAGGGCGATTATTCCAAGAGCTAACGTGGAATTGCTGGAAGAATAATATTTGAGGAATATTTATTTTGAATTTAACCAACTGGTTTTTCCAGGAGAGGTTACACCTCGAATTTTCCTAAATTGTCTTTAATCAAGGGACTGTATCATTCCTGTTTTTCTTTTAAATCTTTACCTCGAAATGCTTTAGAATATTTTTTAAATAAAATTTAAAAATCCCTAAAATTTTGCTTGACTTAAATAAGATTTTACCATAACTTTTCGGAAATTATTAAAAAGGGGTGGTTGAGGAGAGAAGTTTGATTTTTATTGTTAAAAATATTTGGAAAACCTGAAGATTTAAAAAAACCACTTGAATCCTATTGATTTGAGTGGTATTTTATTTTAGAGAAATTATGATTGGATCAGAAAATAAAACAGTGAAAAGAGTTTTTAGTTTTCTTTTTTTGGTTTTTCTTTTCAGTCCAATTTTGATTATTTCAATCGCAGAAGCACAGTATAGTCTTTTGGTACCGGGGGACACTCTTCCACCAGCAGCGCCAACCAAGACGGAGGCTTTTGATACTCCTTATGATAGAGGAAGAAGTATTACCATAAACTGGGAAAAATCAAAAGATGACGGAGCCGGGGAAAATGATGTCAAAGGTTACGAGATTTTGAGATCTACTGAGGTGGATGGAGAGTACAAACTGATAGGTACCACCGTCGGGGGCGCACAGCATTTCATAGACAACGATGTGAGGGATGGAATTGAATATTTTTACAGAATTAGGGTCACAGATGGGATAAGCTTCTCTTTGTCAAATCCCAGCTTGCCCGCCAAGTCCAAACCCCAATGGATCAATCTACGAAGGACAAATATCTTCATTTTTGCAGTAGCTTTAACCTTTGCCATACTCTACTATATCAACCGAGCTAAAGCAGGAAAGGAACTTTTCATCAGAAAGATCGCAGGTTTAGAGGCAGTTGACGATGCGGTAGGGCGAGCTACCGAAATGGGAAGGAAGATATTCTACATTCCCGGGATCTCGGATATGGACAACATGCAGACCATTGCGGGCCTGACCATTTTAGGTCGGGTGGCTAAAGTTGCCGCAGAGTATGAAGCTAGGCTGGAGGTTCCGGTTTCCCGATCCATGGTCATGGTTAGTGCCAGAGAGGTTATGAAGGAAGCTTACTCCAATGCTGGCAGGCCGGATGCTTTTAACGAGGATTTAGTCTATTACTTAACTGACGATCAGTTCGGTTATGCCGCGGCTGTAGACGGTCTATTCGTGCGAGAGAAGCCTGCCGCCATATTCCTGCAGGGCCAGTTCTATGCGGAATCCTTGATCCTGGCCGAAACCGGAAACTCAGTGGGAGCCATTCAGATAGCCGGAACCGCAGCTCCGGCTCAGATACCTTTTTTCATTGCTGCCTGTGATTTTACCTTAATTGGAGAGGAGCTTTTTGCAGCTTCAGCTTACCTTTCAAGAGACCCCAAGCTTCTGGGAAGCTTGAAAGGACAGGATGTGGGCAAGGTCATATTCTTAGCTGCAATTATCTTAGGTGTGATCCTTTTGAGCTTTAGGTTAATGAATATAGGTCCCTGGTTCAGCGTGGGCTGAAAAACTGAGGAGATAAAGAAAAATGCGTAGGGAAGTTCCATTACTGATCTGTGCAATAGTGGGGTTCACTTTAATCATAGTCTATTTTGTACCACATCCTCCTTTTTCTGATATGAGAGATCTCTTCTCGGATTGGTTCAGCGTGATTGCTGCTTTTGCTATATATTTAGGGATCTTAAATCTGTTGAAAAACAGCGTGGATAAGGTTTTCAGAAAAAGATCGGGTTGGGGTTTCAGCATCGTGATTATTGCCGGATTTGTTCTTTTTGTCTTTATTGGTCTTTATGAGGGGAGCGATTTTGGCGAAATCGGAACCAGATATTATTGGCTTTATGACCGGATATATTTCCCTTTGATGGCAACCATGTTTGCCATCTTAGCCTTTTTCATCGGCTCTGCTTCCTACCGTGCTTTTCGGGCAAGAAACGTGGAGGCTACTGTATTACTTTTAGCTGCTTTCTTTGTGATGCTGGGTAGAGTCCCTATTGGTTATTACCTTACCTCCTGGCTGCCAGAAGGTTGGAGGATGGGTGATGTGGCTAATGCCATCATGACATACCCCCAGATGGCTGGGCAAAGGGCGGTTATGATTGGGATCGCTTTGGGGATCGTATCTACCTCCTTGAGAATCATATTAGGAATAGAACGAACTTTTTTGGGAGGAGAATAACCTGGGAGGCTATGATATGGGATTTTTTGAAAGATTGTTAAAAATAGATCGCAGGATCATCTTCACTTTTATCGCCGTCGCTATTGCCCTGCCCTTGTTTTTTAACGTGAGTATGTATGTGGAAACTACCTCTGAGGTTGTGGGGATCTTCAGTGCAGTCGACAGCTTATCTCCGGGCTCCAAAGTTTTGATATCATTTGATTATGATCCCGGATCCATGCCAGAACTTCAACCTATGGCGGAATCATTCCTGAGACATTGTTTCTCACGGGATCTAAAAGTCATACTAATGGGTTTATGGCCCCAGGGTCCGCTTCAGGCTAATTGGGCTCTGGATGTAATCCTGAATGATCCGGACATAAAGGTTAAGAATTTGAAATATGGGGTGGACTACGTTAATTTAGGTTATACTGCAGGAAATGAGGTGGTAATTCAGAGGATGGGGTCAGATATACATGCGGCTTTTCCCGTTGACTATTACGGAACATCACTGGATGAAATACCTCTAATGAGAGGAGTGAGAAATTTCAACAACATTGATTTCGTATACAATCTTTCAGCAGGTTATCCGGGAACAATGGAATGGGTTCAGTTTGCAGCAGACAGATTCCACGCTCGCCTGGGTGCAGGAAATACTGCAGTTCAAGCTCCACTGATGTATCCCTATCTGGGTAAAAAACAATTGGTCGGAATCCTGGGAGGGATGAAGGGGGCAGCGGAATATGAGGTTTTAGCTCAAAGACCTGCTCGAGCTGTGAGGTATATGTTCGGTCAGGGGATCTCCCATGCGGTGGTGATATTTTTCGTGATAATTGGCAATCTGGCTTTTTTTGCCACTCGTAAAAAGAAGGAATCTTAGGAGGTAAAATATATGCATCCCAGCCCGGATATAGGAATTTGGATCGGAGGACTTTTGACCCTTGGGATTTTCTCTTTTCTTTACGGGGATAATCCATATTATAAATTCTGCGAGGCGCTCTTTGTGGGAGTCTCAGCTGGACATTGGTTCATAACTTTGTTCTGGACCGTCTTTATACCTAAGCTCTTGGGTAATATCGGAATAGCTATTCATACTTTTAGAACTGAGGGATTTGCAGCTGGAATGAGCGACTATATGCACTGGAGCTATATTTTTGGAGGAATCCTGGGATTTTTGATGATTTTGAGGCTTTTCCCCAAGATTGGATGGATATCACGCTGGTCTTTAGCTTTTGTGGTGGGAACAACCGCAGGTTATTACTTCATAAACTACTTGGTGAGCAACGGATTGATGCAGATTCAAAAAACCATCTTACCCTTAACTTCAGTAGGTAATATAATATTGGTAGTGGGGACATTCTGTGGATTGATTTACTTTTTCTTCTCCAAGGAACATAAGGGGGCATTTGGAGGATTGGCTCGAGTGGGAATCTGGTTTCTTATGATAACCTTTGGTGCCTCCTTTGGATATACGGTTATGTCCCGTATGTCCCTTCTGATCGGGAGGATGGACTACATCTTCGGTATCTGGCTGGGGATGATTAGATAGGAATCTGCGATTTGAGAGTTGAGAAAGAGAAAATGGTTTTGGATAGAGGTTTTTCCTATCTTTTATTATTAGCTTTCTTTTTTTTAATCCTATTTTCCACTAACTCTTTTGCCCAGGATCCCTCAGACACCTTAGCTCCAGAATCAGTTACTAATGTTGACGCCTTCGATACTCCTAACGATAATGGTCATTCCATTACTGTTAGCTGGGAGCTTTCATCGGATGATGGAGCCGGAAAAAACAATGTAGTAGTTTACGAGGTTTACAGGTCAGATTCTCCAGAGGGTAAGTTTGAGAAAAGAGGGATGGTCCCGGCCGGAGAGAATACCTTTGAGGATCAGGGAGCCAAGGAAAAGGATAATGCCAATTATCTACCCAGCCATAAAAACTTCTATTATAGGGTGAGAGCAAAATCTGACGGTCTTTTTTCCGATTCGGAAATATCGCTTCCAGCCTATGCTTATGGACAGTGGTACCATACTGGAAAAACCCCGGTTCTGGTAGCGGTTATTCTCTTTTCTGTTTTTGCAATCACCTTTATCACCTTGGCCAGGAAAGGGAAGCTATTTTATATCCGTCCTCTGGCTGGAATCGAGGCTGTGGATGATGCTATCGGCAGAGCCACGGAGATGGGAAAGCCCATTTTATACATATTCGGCCTGGGGACCGCGGATATGATAGCCACCATCGCCTCATTCACCATCTTAAGCCGGGTTGCCAAAAAGACCGCAGAGTATCAGACCCCGATTTTAATTCCCTGCTACGACTCGGTAGTTATGGCTGTGGCTCAGGAGACGGTTAGGGCTGCCTATCTTGAAGCAGGCAGACCGGATATGTACAAGGAGGAGAACATCTTCTTTTTAACCTCGATGCAGTTCGCTTACGTGGCTGGGGTCAATGGCATAATGCTCAGGGAGAAACCAGCCACCAATTTCTATTTAGGAAAATTCTATGCAGAATCTTTGATATTAGCTGAGACCGGTTCGATTGCCGGCTCGATCCAGATCTCCGGCACCGACGAGATAGCCCAGATTCCCTTTTTCGTCGCAGCAACGGATTATACCCTGATCGGGGAGGAGCTTTATGCTGCCTCTGCGTATCTGGGTAGGGAACCGGTACTTCTGGGAACCTTGAAAGGACAGGATTGGGGTAAGGCGGTGGTTATCTTCTCTTTGATCCTAGGAGCTTTGGCTGCAAGTTTCGGTTTTCAGTTTTTCATAAACCTTTTTAGGATACAGCTATAATGGAATAAAAGATGCGAAGAAGCGTACCCTTATTAATTGTCTCGATCACTGGTTTCTTTATGTTGATTCAGTACTTCATTCCTCTGGAGGAATCCGAGTGGTTATACGAGCGGATCCTGGATTGGATTATCGTGATCGGCTGTTTTGCCATGCTTTTGGGATTGTGGAGCCTAACCTACGTGAGTGTGAACAAGGTGAAAAGAAAGGTCCCTGGCTGGGGATATAACTTGGTGGCTTTGTCCGGGCTTTTCTTCATGCTCATTGTGGGTTTTGTACCTGGTCAGGAAAGCCTTGTCCGTGGTAGTGCCTTCATGCATCTTTTCGAGTACGTCTACATT
>LJUW01000115.1 GCA_001304315.1 candidate division Zixibacteria bacterium SM23_73_2
GATAATCGAATTTAAAGAAGTATTTGCCTTTTTCAGCAAAATCTCTCAAAGTCTTTGCTCTTTCCTTGAACAGAGGGATAAATCTCAAAAGCCACTCTCTTTTCTCTTTTACCGTTTCCTCTGTGATCAGATTCTCATTGATCAAAAAGGGAATCACCAGATCTAAAAGTTTTTCATTTTCGCTTGCGCGGATATATTCCCCGTTCATCCACTCCAGTTTCTCAGGATCGAAAATGGGATTGGAAGGATTTACCCCTTCAAGAGAGAAAAGCTCTATCATCTGCTGGGTGGAGAGTATTTCCCGGTCATCCTTGGGTGACCAACCCAGAAGGGTTAAGAAATTGACAAAAGCATCTTTTAAAAAGCCCTGTTCCTTATACTCCATAACCGAAACTGCTCCGTGTCGTTTGGAGATTTTAGCCTTATCCTTTCCAAGAATCAAAGGGATATGAGCGAATTTAGGAGGAGTCAATTTTAGGGCATGATAGAGCAGCACCTGCTTAAAAGTATTGGCCAGGTGGTCGTTTCCTCTGATTACGTGGGAGATCCTCATGTCCACATCATCCACCACACAGGCGAAATTATAGGTGGGGGTACCATCCGATCTCAGGATGATCAGGTCGTCCAGTTCGGAGTTTTCCTTTTTCAATTCTCCATATACCAGATCGGAGAAGGTGGTATCCCCCTCCGGAACGAAAAGCCTTATCGCTTTAGGCACTCCCTTTTTTATCTTTTCCTCTTTTTCCATATCCGAAAGTTTTAAACAGGTGCGGTCGTACTTCCAATCAAGTTTAGCATCTTTTGCATTTTTTCTTTTTTCCTCCAGCTGTTGAGGGGTGCAGAAGCAGAAGTAAGCTTTCTTTGATTCCAGAAGCTTTCGAGCGTACATCTGGTAGATCTCAAATCTCTGGGATTGATAATAGGGACCCTCATCCCAATCCAATCCTAACCATTTTAAGCTATCGATTATAGCTTCTAACATCTCCTGATTTGAGCGGGAGACATCGGTGTCCTCGATCCTTAAGATAAATTTCCCCTGGTTATGTCTGGCAAAAAGCCAGTTGTAGATGGTTGTCCTGGCTGTGCCCACGTGCAGATAGCCTGAGGGACTGGGAGCCATTCTCACCCTGATCTCATTCATACCTGGATAATCCTTCTTCTCTTTCAACCGATGAGAGGGGTTCGATTTTCCCGCCAGCTAAATCCATCTCTATCCCCCCGATCCATCTAGCGAAAATATTATATATCCAGGCCAAGATCGCCACGGTGATCCCACCGGTTACTGCGGAAAATATGGCAAGGATAATTGCAAAGAAAATTCCAAAGGCGCCGGTTAAGGCACCTAACGATTCGATCTCCCCTCCGGAGATGGGTTCGATTATACTTCCCACCATAGCTAAGATCAAAGCGTAGAAAAGACCAAATATAAGTCCTAAAAAACCATTCAGAAAAAAGCTTATCTTGGTGGCGCTCCACACGTCAACTCTTTTTAACTCAAATTTCATCTTTCCCCCTGGTTTTGAGTTTTCAGTTTTCTAAATAATGATTATCGGTAAGAAAAGCAAGCGAATTCGCTTTTTTCTGGGATAGCGGTAAGAGATAAAATGAAGGGCTTCAATAAAAAAAACCTTTTTCAAGGGCTCAGGAAGGGAGGAAGGGGAAGGTAAAAGCGCGAGATTTACACCTTCCCCTTTTTTCGGGGCTTTCACCATTTTACGATTCTATATTAGCTTTGTTTGTTGGATTAGTCATTTAAAAAAACAAATGGAGAAAAATAGGGCATTCGTTTTATCCGTTTGTCCAATATTTTAAGATTGTGATGAAAGATTACAAAAAAAGAAGTGGTAAAAGCAAAGAACATATGATTTTGCTTGACTTTAAAGCCACAATTGGATATATAGGATTCTGACTGGTTTTTACTATGGTTTGTAAGTTGAAAATTGACACCAAGCATAGCGTGGAAAGATTCAAAGAAAATCGTCTTCACAGGCCCGCCTATTTGGAGATAGATCTTAAGAGATTGGCTCAGAACACAAAGAACATAAAGGGTGCTCTGGGAACCAACGTAGGTCTTTTGTCTGTGGTTAAAGCGGACGCTTACGGTCATGGAGCTTATGAGGTCTCCAGGGTTGTTTTGGAAAACGGAGCGGATAGCCTGGGGGTTGCTATCCTGGAGGAGGGAATAGAGTTGAGGGAGAGGGGAATAGATGCACCGGTGGTGATACTCTATCCCGAGTTTTATGGAAGGGAAGAGAAAATCTTAGAATATTATCTGAGACCCACTGTTACCGATTTCGATTTTGCCAGGATGATATCGGAAGAAGCGAAAAAACAGGGGAAGGTAGCAGAGGTCTATTTAAAGATCGATACCGGTATGGGAAGGTATGGAATTTCACCGGAGGAGCTACTTGCGCTGGTAAAAAAGATAGACCATCTGGAAAATGTAAAAATTAAGGGGATATTCTCTCAGCTGTCAGAAGCTGAGGGTGGGGATAAAGAAAATGCAACGGAGCAGATCGGTAAATTTCAAAAAGCTTTAGTTAAACTGAAGTTTTTAAATCATGACGGTCTGATAAGATCAATTGCAAACTCAGCTGCGGTTTTGGACCTTCCGGAAAGCTATTTCAATCAGGTAAGGGTGGGGCTTCTGCTTTACGGGCTTTACCCTTCAAAGGAGCTTTCAAACTCAATTAAGGTCAAACCGGTTATGTCTTTGAAATCCAGGGTTCTGTTCTTAAAAGAGGTAGGAAAGGGAAGTCCCATAGGTTACGGAGGAGCTTACGTTACCAAAAGAAAGACCAAGGTCGCTACCATCCCTCTGGGATATGCAGATGGATATCCCCGGCTTCTTTCGAACAAAGGAGAGGTTTTAATCCACGGAAAAAAAGCTCCGATAATCGGCAGGATATGTATGGATGCCTTTATGGTTGATGTCACCGATGTCCCGGAGGTGAGAATCGGGGATGTGGTTACTCTTTTGGGAGAGGACAAAGGAAAAGAGATCACTGCGGATGATTTAGCTTTCTGGTCCTCATCCATAAACTACGAGATTATATCCCGGATGGGGAGAAGGCTTCCCAAAGTCTATCTGAGATAATCACGAAAATCCTTTTGATGTCGATTATTATAAAGTGAAATAGAGGAGGGTTTTTGGTATGATTGGGTTTCAAAAAGGATTTGGACAAATTTCTTTTCTTAAAATCATTTTATTTTCCCTTCTGATCTTAAGCTTATTCTGGGATTTGGCTTTTTCAGCTCCGGAAATAAAGGTGGTCTATCCCAAAGAGGGACAGAACATAGGTGCATACGATTCTACCTTCATCTTCGGTCAGGTCACCCCCGGCTCTAAGCTGGATATAAACGGGTTCGAGGTCAAGATTTATGAAAACGGTGCTTTTATGGCTTTTTTACCATTGGAGTCAGGGGATTTTTGCTTCAGATTAAAAGCAGAAGACAAAAGCGGTGAATCTTTCGATTCGGTTATGGTTTTTGTCCCTCATCCTTTGAGTTCTCCTCCTGATGATACCCTGAGAATAGAAAAGGGGAGTATCAAGCCTGACAAGGACATGGTCTTAACCTCAGGAGACTTGATTCAGCTGAGTTTCAGGGGAACTCCTGGTTGCTGGGGATATTTCAGAATAGATGGCCTCACCCCGGATCTACCCATGAGCGAGCTTCCTCCGGATAAGGATTACTCATCAAAGGAATTGAAGGTTTTCGGGGAGGATGAGAAAAAGGAAGAAAAGGATTGGGTAAAGGGTATCTATTATGGCTCATATATGGTTAGAGAAAACGACCAGATCGATTCTGCAAAGGTCATATTCAGGCTCACCAAAAAACTTTCCTCCTTGAGGGACTTTCTGACCTTTTCGTTTCCGGAGAACACGGTGATCGACTCCTTCAACAACCTGGTGAGTATGGTGGATACCGCTTCAGGCGAAATTACCTTAAAGAGATATCAGGCTCCCCAGATAATAGAATTTTCAGATTCAACTTTAATTGCCCGAACCGGTCCCAAGCTGGGCTATGTGCTTTTGTACCAGCCTCAGGGAGTGAGGGTGGTAGCGACCGGAGGAATGGGTGATTGGGTTAGAATCAAATTGGCTGAGGATGAGACCGCCTGGGTAGAGAGGGATTCGGTTATCTTTCTTCCCCAGGGAACCCCTGTTCCCAAAAGCTACATCACCCATATCCGAACCATAAAAACAGATGGTGGGGTTCAGGTAAGGGTTCCACTATTGCAAAGGCTTCCCTACCGGGTGGAGGAGGAGAAATCCGGTTTGATTTTCACCATATATTATGCAGTGTCCAATACCGACTGGGTCAGGTACGATTCTGAGGATGAGATGATAGATCAGATCAAATGGAGCCAGCTCAAAGACGGGGTTTACCAGCTAAAGATCGATCTCAACCAGAAGCAGATCTGGGGATACGACGTTTTTTATGAGAACAAAATCCTGGTTTTGGAGATTAAGAAAAAACCGGAGATGAAAGGGAGGTTGAAGGGATTAAAAATTGCTATTGATGCGGGACATTCCAGAGATCCAGGAGCTGTTGGTCCAACCGGGCTCTCAGAAAGGGAGGTCAACCTTCAGATTGCAGAAAAGTTGAAAAAGGTTTTGGAGAGGGGAGGAGCTGAGGTGATTATGACCAGAGTGGGGATGGAGCACGTTCCATTATATGATAGGCCCAAAAAAGCAATAGAGGCTGGCTGCGACATTCTAATAAGTGTTCACAACAACGCTTTGCCTGACGGGATAAATCCCTTTTTCAACAACGGAACCAGCACCTATTATTATCACCCTCATTCCAAGCCCCTGGCAAAAGAGATTCAAAGGGAGCTGGTGAAAAATCTTGGCCTTCCTGACTTCGGCCTTTACCACGGCAACTTAGCTTTGACCAGATCCTCCCAGCTCTTAGCTGTTTTAGTTGAATGTGCTTTCATAATCCTGCCGGAGCAGGAGATGCTTTTGATGGAGAGACGATTTCAGGAGAAGATAGCAGATGGGATTTATCAGGGGATTTTAGAGTTTTTAGAGAAGACAGATTAAAATGATAGAGTCTTACGATTTCGGTGAGATAATAATAAACGGCAAAAAATATACCTCAGATGTTATAATCTATCCTGACAAGGTTGACAGCTCTTGGTGGAGAAAGACCTCCCATGAAATTTTGGTTGAGGACATACCCGAGGAAATTTTCAAAGTTAATCCAAAGGCGATTGTTGTAGGCAAGGGATTTTACGGGGATATGAAGGTTTTGCCTGAGACGGTTGTTTATCTTAAGAAAAAGGGAATTAAACTAATCGAAAAGAATACTAAAGAGGCCTGCGAAACTCTTAATGAGCTTTCGCAGAAAGAGATTGTGGTGGGGCTTTTTCATCTTACCTGTTAGTTTTTGGAGTGTAAAGCTTTAGCTTTACTTCTCATTTTTAAAAGATGAGTTCTTTTTTCCCAACAGATTGAACAGATGTAAGATTCAGGATGCAAGTTGCAAGATTCAAGAAAAATTTGTGAAGATTCTAACCTTTCAACGCGCCGGTGGTTAAGCCGGATATTATCTGGCGCTGAAAGAATAAGAACAATATAATAACGGGCAAAGCTGAGATGGTTGATGCTGACATAAGGTGGGGCCAGTCGATGGTCTGGTATCCCTGATATAAGGCTAAGGCAACGGGTAGAGTCCTCATCTTCTGGGATGAGGTTAAGATAAATAGAAAT
>LJUW01000116.1 GCA_001304315.1 candidate division Zixibacteria bacterium SM23_73_2
TGAGTCGGGTTGTGGTAAAAACAAGGTGTATCCATCGTAAGCTTGGGAATCGTATTCAAACAATCCCACTGTTTGAAGCTGGGCATTAAGCGAGACGGCACTTAGAATCAAAACAAAAAAAGCGACATACGCCGCTCGCTTGACCAACGAACAAAAACTGCGCATAACCATCCTCCTCTGCTTTAAGTTTTTACTACCCAATTGGAAGAACCGCTGCTGTTCACACGATTTCCAATCGACTGATATCTTATACTCTTTTAAGACAAATCCCCTCCCCCCGAGGGAACATCCTCATGTTATTTATAAAATAACAAAAAATCCTTGATTGTCAAGGTGTTTTCTTGCAGAATGAGCAAAATATGGACAATTTTAGCCTTTTTATGCACAAATGTTCAGTAATTTAAATGAAAACTCCGAAAAGTACCTCCTGTCATTCTGAATCCACCGAAGATGGATGAAGAATCTAAAAAATTCAATTATTTACTAAAATGAGATTCTTCGGCTAACGCCTCAGAATGACATTCTTATGACGCATTAGCATCGGAAATTACCGATTTTTTCCAGAAAAGTCCCTTTTGTCATTCTGAACCCACCAAAGGTGGGTGAAGAATCTCATTATTCCTACGAAATGAAAGACCCTTCACTTCGTTTCCTAAACGGACAAGCAGGGTGACATTTGTAAACTTCGGCAATAGCCCTTTAGATTCTTCGTTCCGCCAAAGGCGGGATCAGAATGACATTTTGCTATACCCCCATCTGATTATAAGTAAAAAAAGATTTTTTCTATTTCTCTATATAGAGGTTTAGGCTCCTCCCCCATCCACTATCATCCCATCCAGAAGCTTTATTATCCTTTGGGTTCTTGAGGAAATCTTGGTGTCATGGGTAATTATGGCAATGGTGTGCCCCTTATTCCACAGATCCACGAAGATCTCGATGATCTCCGCTCCGGAAACCGAATCCAGGTTCCCGGTGGGCTCATCCGCCAAAATAATGGAGGGATTGCAGGCTAATGCCCGGGCAATGGAGACCCTCTGCATCTCACCTCCGGAGAGCTCGGTGGGCTTATGATCCATCCTGTCCTTCAAGCCCACAATCTCCAAAAGCTCCTCTGTCCTTGCCTTTCTTTTCTTAAAGGAATCCCCTTTGAAGATCAAAGGGATCTCCACGTTCTCGAAAGCGGTAGCATAGGGCAGAAGGTTGAAATTCTGAAAAACGAAACCGATCTTTTGATTCCTTATATCAGCCAGGCGGTTAGGATCTAACTCAGCAACTTTCATCCCCTCCAGATGATACTCCCCTTGGGTTGGAGTATCCAGGCAGCCTATGATGTTCATCAAAGTGGACTTGCCCGAGCCGGAGGGTCCCATAATGGATATGAAATCGTTTTTCTCGATTTTCAAATCGATCCCCCTTAACGCCTCCACGTTTACTTTCCCCGTTGTATAAACCTTTGTCATCCCTATTATCTCAATCATTTTTTACCTCTTTTTATTCATATCTTAAGGACTCAACCGGGTTAACCACCGCTGCTTTTCGGGAGGGGAAAAATCCGGACAGAAGACCAACCAGCCCCAAAATCACGATGGTAACTGCCATCACATCCCAGGAGATGGTGGGCTTTCCCAAAAACTGCAAGCCCTCCGATTGTATTGGAATCGCCTGCAGTATCCTCACTATTATAACGGTAAAGACGATTCCCGCTCCTCCTCCGAAAAACGCTATCATCAAGGATTCCAAAATAAACTGGGACATGATATCCTTTCTTTTCCCTCCCAATGCCATCTTGATTCCGATCTCCCTGGTCCTCTGTTTTACCGCCGCAAACATTATGTTAGCCACTCCCACTCCCGCGATCAAAAGGGTCATCCCTCCGATAATCCCTAAAAATATGGAGATTCCCAAAAAAACCTTGTTCATCTCCTTTGCCTGATTGATCACATCCCATATGCCCAAAGCCCTCTCGTCCTCGGGGTCGAACTTGTGCTTGGCACCCAGAACCTTGTAAACCTCTTTCTCCACCTGTTCAGCCTTCTCCGGATCTTTGGGCTGGTAAACCAGATTATTGAAATAGGTGTATCCCCAGATGGCTTTGAAGGTAGTAGCTGGAATCGATACTTTATCCTCATCCATGCCACCATAAGCTCCCATCTGAAGCTTCTCCCTCATTACCCCGATCACCGTAAAGGGTATGCTATTTATGATAATCGTTTTGCCAACCACATTTTTCTCATTCCCCATCAACCGCTCCTTCAGCTCGTTCCCCAAAAAGACCACCCTTCTTTTGTACTTAAGATCCAAGTCGTTGATAAACCTCCCCCCTTTTTCCGGATAATGTGATCTCATCTCCTCATAACAGGGATAAAGCCCGTTCACTCTCTCGGTAAGAGTTTTCTTACCATAGGTCATCGCAATCTCCCACCGATTGTACTCCCCGCCGACGTTCTCTATCTCAGGAATCCTACTTTTGAGTAACTCGACGTCCTCCTCAGTGAAACGGATTCTTCTCCCCTTGCCCAATCCCTGGTATGGTATGGTGGTCTGTCCACCCCACATGATACAGATACCTTTTCCCAATCCACTATTAGCTTTACTCATCTGGTTTTTCAGCCCCTCTCCGAATGCCAAAAGCATAACGATGGAAAAGGTACCCCAGGCAATTGCCAGGGTGGTTAAAGTTATCTTTTTCCTCTGTTTTTTTAAATCCCGCAAAAACAACCTGAAAAATAAAAAACCTTTCAATTTCTCTCTCCTTTAAAGCCTCAACGCCTGTATGGGATTCAGGCTGGCTGCCCGCCTTGCAGGGAAAAAACCGGCAAAAAATCCGATCAATCCTAAAATCAAAGTCGCTAAAATAGCTACCGAGGCGGAAAACGTTGGGGTGCCCACATACTGCTCCAGCTTGAACATGGGAAATATCGATAGTATTCCCCAGGAGATTAAAAAACCAACAGCACCTCCTATGAAGGTTATCAGGAGGGTCTCGAAGACGAATTGAGATAATATAAATATTCTTTTAGCTCCAACAGCCATCTTTATCCCGATCTCCCTGGTCCTCTCCTCTATGACCACGTTCATGATGTTGGAGACGCCTATTCCCCCAACTATCAGAGTAAAAGCTCCCAGTATCCCCAGAAAAACCCTCATCCCGTAGAAGAAGTAGTTGAAGAATTTGTCCATCTCGGTTGTATCCCACATCATCAAAGCTTCCTTGTCCTCCGGATCGAACCTGTATTTTTTGCCCAGGACCTCGAAAACCTTCTCCTTGACGTATTCGTTTTGCTTTGGATCCCTGGGCTTGAAAACCATATTATCCAAGTATCTTCTCCCGAACATGGCCGAAAGGGTGGTGGCGGGAATAACCGCCTTGTATGCATCCCTTCCGCTGTAATTTGAATCCTGCTTCTTTTCATTCATCACCCCAACCACCAAAAAGGGAGTGCTGTTGATGAAAACGTATTTCCCTAATGCAGCCTCCTCCTTGAACAGATCATTCTTCAACTTGTCCCCCAGGAAAACTACCCTTTTTTTGTTTTTAATATCCAGAGCATTTATGAATCTTCCTCCCTCCTCAGGAATCATATTCCTCATATCAGCGAAAACCGGGTAAACCCCGGTCACGTTTTGAGAGAATACGTTCTTTTTGTATTTCACCTGCACGCTCCATTCGTTGTATTCAGGGCTTATCTGCCCCATCTGGATTATCTCCTTTTGAAGAAGAAACGCATCCTCCTCTTTAAACCGGATCACCCTTCCCTTGCTTAAGCCCTGGAAAGGTTTGCTGGTCCTTCCCGGCCACATTATCACTATCTTATCTCCCAGTCCGTGGGAGGCCTTGCTTATCTGGGCATGTAGACCCTCCCCGAACGCCAGAAGCAAAGTAACTGCGGTGGTTCCCCAGATAATCCCGAAAAGGGTCAGAAAGGTTCTCAGTTTCTGGGATTTTATGTCCCGGAGAAACTGGTTGATGAACATCAAAAGCGCCATTACTTGATCTCCTTGGGAGGTCGCTGAACGATCTGATCCCCTTCCTCCAATCCCTCGGTAACCTCGATATTCATCCCATCGCTTAACCCGGTTTTGATGGGCTTTTTCGTCACCTCTCCATTTGTACCCTTAATCTCCACAAATACCGAATCTTCCTTGAATTCCACCAACCTCTCGGGGATTAATAGTATGTCCTCTTTTTTATTGATAATTATATCAGCATTGGCAGAATAGCCTGCCCGGAGCATCCTCTCCCCGCGTCTGGTTATCTTAAGCTCCACGTCGAAAAGGGTGGCATTTTCCTCCTTTTTTGCCTTGGGTGAGATCTTGTACAAAACTCCCTCAACCGTATCATTGGGAATCGCTCCCACCTTGATCTCAGCATTCATCCCCTCGTTCAACTTGCCCACGTCTATCTCATCCACGGTTCCTTTGAAAACCAGATCATCCATATAAGCCATGGTCATGAGCTCTGTACCTTCCTGATAGGAGGTCAGGGGAACCACCGGGTCTCCCTCGTTCACCTTCCTCTCCAGGACCGTTCCGGTGATGGGTGATTTTATTACCGACTCGATCTTTTTCTCAGCTATCTGGATTTTCCCCTCTTCAATCAGGGAAAGTTTCTCCTGGCCCAATTGCAATCTGAGCTTAGCCTCGTCAAAGCTCTTTTTCTTCTGGTCAAAATCCTCCTCTGAGATCAAGTTCTTCTCCAGAAGGGTTTTTGCCCTTTGGTATTCTTTCTGTGAGTTTTGAAAAGCCACCTCAACCATCCCCACATTCCTTTTTGCCTCGGCGAACTCCAATGGTGTAGGGGAAGGGCTTATGTCGATTAAGGGGTCTCCTTTTTTAACCTTATCTCCGATCTCAACGAACACCTTTTTGACTATCCCGGAGATTTTGGATTTAACTGCGATCTCGTTTTTGGGAACTAAGGTTCCAATAGCCAGAGCCTTATCCACGATCTGCCCCCTTTCGACCTTTACCATGGTTAACTGATTACTCTTACTGGAGCTTCCCTTAAAAACAGAAAAGATAACAACGATTAAAACCACGACCCCGATCCCGATAAATATAATTCTTTTAAGCATCAATTATCTCCTTTTTTATGTATTTTCCTGCTTCATATTTTTCAATAATTTTTTACGAGATTATCCTTTACAAGTTTCATTCAGTAGGTCGATTTTCTAAAATCGACATAATTTTTGTCGAAATTGAAATTCATGAAGCAAAGCCCCCCAGTTGGTCAAGGGTACCCTTACCCTTGACCGAAATGATGGCGGGGTAGGGGTACCCCGCCAGAACTTATAGTTCAGGTTGCTCCTAAAAATTTTTCTTTGGTAGCCCAAGTTGCCCCAAACCTGGGTGATCAATCCCCACCTTGGGGTAAGGTGGGGTTAAGTTTAAGTCAACTTTTTCTTTTATATATTTTATCTATTACTCAGACTACTCTAATTGTTTCCTTGTTACGATATTCCTCTCCATTTTTTCATTAATTTAGTAATTTCTAATTTCGCTTTTTTCCTTAGATCTTTGTTCAACTTGTAGCCTTTCCAATCTAAAAGACTGCTGCTCATAAGCTGTCCTGCAATAAGAGAGCGAAAATATGAAGGTTCAACTTTTATGCCATATAATGAACAAGCAAAAATCTTTGAATTCTGTTTCCACAAAAAA
>LJUW01000117.1 GCA_001304315.1 candidate division Zixibacteria bacterium SM23_73_2
AGATTCCAGACGATTTCAAGTGGAACGTTGTCTCAGAATTGGTTGAGAGAAAGAGCAAGAATTCTCAAAAATTACTTCTACAAATTCTTAGAAGTGGTAATGAATCGGACAAAATCAAAGCAGCGGAATATTTAATTCGATTTGAGGATTTAAAAGGTTTAAAATTTTATGTGGAGTGGATAAAAGATCATAAAATATATCCGAGCGCAAGATTTGAAAAATCACCTCTATTATACTTACGAAAACTTAATTCAGTTCCATTACTCATTGAGTTATTAGAAATAACTTATCAAGAAGATTTTAAACAAGATGATTTTCATCGATTAGACAATATTGTATTGGACACTTTAACTATAATAGCTATTCAGTCTGATAAACATTATGCTGAAATCAATAAAAGTATAATGAATTTCATAATTACTTATTCGGAAAAAAATGAGAAGGTGAATTTTCTACACATGTTCCTTGAAAAACTTGAACAACGATTCTATGCTAGTAAGAGCCAGAAATTAGACATTAATGATGTAATTAAAAAGCTTAAAAAGATTCAATTCTGAAATAAATATTTGAAATAACCAACAAACTAGCCTGCCCTAAAATCATAAGATATGAGAGTAATCTATTCAACTCGCAAAAAAATCATCGAACCCTGCTCCCTCGACTTCTGTAAATACCAGATAGATCCCTATGTGGGATGTGAGCATAAGTGCTATTATTGTTATACCCAGAACGAAATAGAGCTTGATTGGGATAATGAAATAGGAATAAAACCGGATTTGGAAAAAAGATTAAAAGAGGAACTTTCATCTCTTTCCCCTCAATTAATCTATATGGGGATGAATACTGACCCTTACCAGCCGATTGAAAAAGAGCTAAATCAGACAAGAAAGGTGCTTGAGATACTAAAAGAGAAAAATTTCTCGGTTTGTATGCTGACCCGGTCGGATTTAGTTACAAGGGATATTGATTTGTTCAGAGAAATGCTAGGCTCATCAGTTGGGGTATCAGTTGCTTTTCAGGATGAACGGGTTAGAAAAATATTTGAGGAGAACACCATACCGAACAAAGATAGGATAAAAGCAATAGAGAATTTCAAACAAGCTGGTATAGAGACCTATGTTTTGATATGTCCGGTTTTCCCCTACATAACTGACGTGGAAGTGCTCATAAATGAAACCAGACACTGTGCGGATGCCATCTGGATATATTCTCTGGATATAGAGAACCCGGAAAACAAAAACTGGAAAAGAATCCTGCCTATACTGGAGAAGAACTTCCCGAAGATTTACAAAGAATTCAAAGAGGTCGTAAGCGACAAAGATCATCCGTACTGGAGAAATCTTCGCAGAAAACTGGAACATATAAGGGATAAAGAAAATATTAATTTAAAGATATTCATGTGAATTTTGTCTCAGGATTTGGGTCAGATTAAAATGACCTGAAAGCAAGGTGATATTTTTTTAATTCAAAAGAGAGAAAGAAATTGGAATTCACTCTTAAGCAGATAAATCTTTTTACCCTCAAATCCCACTTTCTTTTTGATAATGCTGAAAAATCTGATTTAGTTAAAGTAGTTGACCAAATCTGTGGTTTGAATGCTCAGACAGCCAGAGCACCCTATATATCGCTCTGGAGCAGAATAAAAAACTTCAAGAAGGATCAACTAAAAAAAGCATTGTATAAAGACAAAACACTGGTCAAAACCTGGCTTATGCGGGGAACAGTGCATATAGTATCTGCCCGGGATTTTCCGGTTTATCAGAAAGCCTTGAGGAATAGTTTGGTCGGTGGCTGGGAGCGTTTTTTAAAAAAGAAAGAAATGGTTCTGGCACCCCGGGAAAAGAAAAAACTTTTTCAAAAGACCCTCGATATCCTGTCAAGAAAATCGCTTACCATAAAAGAGCTTCTGCCTGAGATTAAGGGTGTGTTAAAAGGTTATTCTGAGGATGAGGAAAAAATTTTCTTAGGTCGAGCACTGAGGGCGTTGAGCTATCTGGGCATTATCTGTCATGGGGAGCCCACCGGGTCGTGGTATCATTTCAAGGAGAATCGATTTACCGCTGTTTGTAATCAATTAAAGGGGTTTGATATTGATAAGCTGGATGAAAAAGAAGCAAAAGCAAAGCTTTTGTTAAAATATCTCCATAGTTATGGTCCAGCATCAGCAAAGGATTTCTCCTACTGGACGGGATTTAAAGCAAATGAATCAAAACAGATATTTGAGGAGGTCAAGGATAAGCTTGTTGAAATCAAGATCAAGGATGCTTTTTGCTCTTTGTGGATGTTAAAAAAAGATTTATCTTCACTTGAGAATATAAATACAAGAAAAAAACCACCAACCAGTTTTCTTCCTGAGTTCGATTCTCTGATAATGGGGCATAAGGATAAATCACGGATAATGGATGATAAGCACAGAGGTAAAGTTTTTCTTCCCTTGGCAGGTGTGGCACCTGTTTTTCTTTTAAACGGAAAGATAAAAGGAAGCTGGAATTTTAAAATGAGCGACAGAAAAATTAAGCTGTCATTGTTTGAAAAGACAGGGACAGGGGATAAGTCTAAAATCGAAAAAGAATCGAAAAGATTAAAACAATTCATAGAATCAGATTGAAAATATGAAGGCAAACAAGGAGCGAAAAAAGATGAGAGGTCCTAACTGGCAGATAACTTTAGGGATAATCTTGATCGCATTATCCGCATTGGTCTATTTATTTCACTATTTTATTTTTCGAGACCCCCACCACATATTCATTTACCTTATCGGAGATATCGCCTTCGTGTTTTTCGAGGTACTTTTGGTTACCCTGGTGATTCATCAACTTTTAAACCAAAGGGAAAAGCGCATCCGGCTGGAAAAGTTGAACATGGTTATTGGGGCTTTTTTCAGCGAGGTGGGGATAAAATTTTTAACCTACCTTTCCGATTTTGACCCGGGACTGGATAAAATCAGAGAAGAACTTATCGTTACCAAGGATTGGCCTGATCAGGAATTTTCAAGTGTGAGCAGAAAGCTTAAGGATTACGATTATAGGGTGGAGATCGGGAAGTTAAACCTGAAAGACCTGCGCATTTTTCTTCTGGGTAAAAGGGATTTTTTGCTAAGGCTTCTGGAGAACCCGAATATCTTAGAGCACGAAACCTTTACCGAGCTACTCCGGGCAGTGTTTCACCTGACCGAGGAGTTGGGACAGAGGGAGGACATAGACAGGCTGCCGGATACCGATGTTGAGCATCTAGCCGGGGACATAAAAAGAGTATACCTACAACTGGTACACCAATGGCTGGATTATATGAGGCACTTAAAGGATAGTTATCCTTATCTTTTCTCTTTGGCGATGAGAACCAATCCCTTTGACCAGGAGTCATCCCCGATTGTGAAATGAAGGTTTAATCTTTCTCGTTGCAAAAAATAAAATGTTTTTTCCTAAATGAAATAGGCAGTTAGAAATTCATAAAAAAAAGGTAGAGAATGGAACATATCTTAAAATGCCATGAATTTTTAAAAGATGATATAGTCAGAGGGGATAACTGTTACCTTTACGATAAAAACAACAGAAGATACGTTGATTTCGAGTCCGGGATATGGTGCACGGTTGTGGGTCATAATAACAGGAGATTAAATCAAAAGATAACAGAACAGATAGGCAGGGTCATGCATCTGGGGTACAGGTACACCAATCGCCTGGCTGAGGAGGCGGCTGTTCAACTTTTGAACACCTTCCCTTTAAAAGATGGGAAATGCGTGTTTTTGTGCTCAGGAACCGAGGCGGTGGAATTCGGGATAAACTCTGTTAGACTTTTAACCGGCAAAAAGATGATGCTGACCTTCTCGGAATCGTATTTAGGAGCCTATGGTTATGCAAGTATGAGGAACGATTTTTGGATAAAGGTCGATTTCAATCGGTGTTTTGAGTGTAAGGAAACCGAATGCTTAAAAGATTGTTCCAATTTAAAAGAAGTTGACACGGAAGAGATTGGAGGGTTCGTGTTCGAGCCAGGATCCTCGTCGGGAAAGGTGAGGTTCCCTCCACATAAACTGATCGATCTTTTAGTCAGGGAAATCAGAAACTCAAAAGGACTTATCCTCGTAAATGAGGTAACCACCGGTTTTGGCCGCACCGGAAAATGGTATGGATTCGATCACTACGGAATAAGGCCGGATATGGTGGCTGTGGGAAAGGGTTTGGGAAACGGCTACCCGGTGAGCGCTGTGGTGATGAAAAAAGAGTTGGGGGAAAAATTGGAATATCAAGGATATCGCTATGTCCAGTCTCATCAGAACGATCCCTTGGGCTGCGTGATTGCGACTGAGGTGATCAGGATAATGTCAGAAGACGATCTGGTGAATCGAAGCTTTAGGCTGGGCGAGAAATTCTTGGATCATCTTAATGAACTTAAGAGGAGATTCAGTTGTATTAAAGAGGTACGGGGAAGGGGCTTGATGGTAGCAGTTGAGTTCACAAAAGTAGATGAAAAGTTCAATGTCCAATCAATAGCTGAGAGGATGCTTGAAAAAGGCTTTATAATCGGGTATAATCCAGATGCCAACCTGATAAGATTTTTACCTGCTCTGACCATAGAGGAGAAGGAGATCGAGAATCTGGTGGAGAATTTGAGTGTTGTTTTAAAAAAATAGTTTGCTATATTATTCAGTTGTCGAAATCAGGAGATTAAATTATGCAGGGATTAAATTACAAATGTCCTAAGTGTTCCAACACCGCGTATGAGACCGGGGAATTCAGGGCACCAGGTGGATTCTGGAGCAAGATTTTCGACGTTCAGGGAAGACGCTTCTCAACCGTGACCTGTACCAGATGCAAATATACCGAGATATTTAAAGCTGAAAGCAGCATGCTGGGGAACATATTTGATCTGTTCACCAATTGATTTTACTTTTGGTTTTGGTTTAAGTAAATCAAAAAGGAGGTATTTATGCCGAGAGTTACTCATTTTGAGTTCAACGCTGATGACCCGGAAAGGGCATCCGAGTTTTACAAGAAAGTATTCGACTGGGAAATCAAAAAATGGCAGGGTCCCATCGATTACTGGCTGGTTATGACCGGTGAGAAGGACAAACCAGGGATCGACGGTGGGATCATGAAGAGAATGGGCAACGGAACAACCTTCGTCAACATTGACGTTCCCTCGGTGGATGAGTTTGTCAAAAAGGTAGAGGAGGCTGGAGGAAAGATCGTGCAGCCCAAATCAGCTATCCCCGGAGTTGGTTATTTCGCTTACTGTGCGGATACAGAGGGGAACGTTTTCGGAATCATGGAAGAGGATCCCAACGCCAAGTAGTTAGCTTTAGGTTGTAATTTTTGAAGAGTGCCTAAAGTTGAATAATATCTGAATTGAAAAAAGGATTTTAAAATGATTAGAGCTTTAGCTTTGTTTTATGTGATGGTGCTTTTAGTCTGGGGAAACGTTTTTGCCCAGGAGGATGGTTTTGGATTGGGGGTAATCGTTGGGGAGCCTACCGGAATTTGTGGCAAGCTGTGGACCAGCGGCAGGACCGCTGTGGATGGGGCAGTTGCCTGGTCCTTTGAGGGGGAGAGCTCAGTGCATTTGCACGCCGATTTCCTTTATCACGACTTC
>LJUW01000118.1 GCA_001304315.1 candidate division Zixibacteria bacterium SM23_73_2
AAGTTTTTGGGTAAATCAGGCCTTAAGATGTAAAAAAGATAAGCGATGCTTATTCCGATTAAAACCATAAGAACCGAAAGGATCATCAGAAGATATTCCGCACCGGCAGTGTGAAGTACCTGGTGTGTTTGATGTCCCTTATCGAAAACAACGGATAGAAACTTGTGGAAATAATTCTTCCCACCCAGGGCGTGAGGAATTCCGATCCAGCCGCCGATAACCGAAAGAACTGCCAGAATAATCATAGTCAAAGTCATCGAGTTTGGTCCCTCGTGAAGTTTGGGTTTTACTTTCTCCTCAACTTTTGATTTTCCGAAAAATACCGAGAAAAACATCCTGAACATATAGAATGCGGTCATTCCAGCGGTTACAAATCCTACCAGCCAGAAAATGAATCCTCCCCGGGGAGAGGAGAAAGCTTTCCATAAGATCTCATCCTTGGAGAAAAACCCGGAGAAAAAAGGAATCCCGGATATAGCCAAAACCCCGGCCAGAAAGCACCAGAAGGTAACCGGAAGGTGTCTTTTCAGATCTCCCATCCTTCTCAGATCCAGCTCTCCGGAAAGGGCGTGCATCACCGCACCTGCTCCCAAAAAAAGCAGGGCTTTGAAAAAAGCATGGGTCATAAGATGAAAGATCCCAGCAGCAAAGGCACCCACCCCGCAGGCCAAGAACATGTAGCCCAGCTGGCTGATGGTAGAGTAAGCCAATATTCTTTTTATGTCGTTCTGCACCAGGGCAATCGAGGCAGCGTAGATTGCGGTTGCAGCTCCTATGATCGCCACCACCCCCATGCTTACCGGTGCTAACTCATACAGGACGTGACATCTGGAGACCATGTAAACTCCTGCAGTGACCATGGTGGCAGCGTGAATCAGAGCGGAAACTGGTGAGGGTCCCTCCATCGCATCCGGAAGCCAGACGTACAGAGGTATCTGAGCAGATTTTCCCACCGCTCCCACGAACAGAAGCAGGGTGATCGCGGTTATCAAAGTTCCGCTGTGTGAGAAAACCGAAGACGCCTGCGAAAAAACATAATTATAGCCAAGACCTCCCACGCTCCAGAACAGAAGGATTATCCCCAAAGCAAATCCCAAATCCCCGATCCTGGTGGTGATAAAGGCTTTTTTGCCCGCATCAGCTGCTGATTTTTTCTTGTACCAGAACCCGATCAAAAGATAGGAGCAAAGACCAACTCCCTCCCATCCCAGGTAAAGCAATAGAAAGTTATCCGCCATAACCAGAGTCAGCATCGAGAAAACGAAGAGATTGAGAAACGAAAAATACCTGAAGAAACCTTCATCCTCCCACATGTAACCAACTGAATACAGGTGAATCACCAATCCCACACCGGAGACCACCAGCATCATCACCAAAGAAAGTGGGTCAATCTGAAAACCTATGTTGACGTTTAGATTGCCGGAGACTATCCAGGTAAAAACGGTTTTCTGGAAAAATCTCTGGGAGGCTGGATAACTTAGAATTTCTGAGAAAATCTTCAGCGCAACAAGAAATGACAGAAAAACCGTACCGCAGGCAACCCAGCTGACCGCTCTTTTACCGAGGGACTTTCCCAAAAGACCATTAATCAAAAATCCCAAAAGAGGTGCCAATGGAACCAACCAGCAATAATCTATCATCCTATCTCCTGAAACATTCTTTTATCTGCCTACTGTATACTGCATACTGAATACTTATTTACCATTTCATCAAGTTCAAATCATCAACGTTAGCTGACTTCTTATTCCTGAAAAAGGCGATGATTATCGCCAGCCCAACCGCAGCCTCAGCAGCAGCCACGGTCATGATCAGAAAAACGAATATCTGACCATCCATCGAGCCGAACTTCCTGGCAAGGGAGACCAGAAAAAGATTTACCCCGTTAAGCATCAGCTCGATGCACATGAACATCACCAGAAGGTTTCTTCTTACCAGAAAACCCAAAACTCCAATCGTAAAAATCAGACCGCTTAAGAAAAGATAATAGGATAAAGGAACCATGATTTACCTTTAAGTTGAATTTTTCAATCCCGAACTTTTTTCATAGTTTCTTCTTAGCCAAAACTATCGCTCCCACCATCGCTACCAGCAGAAGGACCGAGGTCAGCTCAAAGGGAAAAAGATAATCGGTGAAAAGGGATTTCCCCACCAATTGAACCCCACCGAAATCGAAACTCAGACTCGCATCCGCAGGTGTAAGTTTCGACAATCCGATCTTCACCACCAAACCCAATTCCATCAAAAGCAAAACAGCAAACAGAATCCCGAAAAAGCTCTGGGCTTTTCTTCTCTCCGGTCCGAACTCATCCTTTTTCAGGTTCAAAAGCATTATCACAAACAAAAACAATACCATTATTGCGCCGGCATAAACGATTATCTGAATAACAGCTAAAAAAGTAGCATTCAACAAAAGATATAGAATCGCCTGAGCACACAGAGCAGCTATCAAAAACAGAGCCGAGTGCACCGGATTTCTTTGAACGACAACCAGGACCGAGGCAAATACCAGAATAATTGCCGCTATAAAAAATATCAGAAACTCCATAAACTTTCCTTAAACTTTCTTTTCTCCTGGTAAAGGAACCAGTAATTCCTCTTTGGTATAGATGAATTTCTCCCTTTTGTCGTTTGAGAACTCATATTCCTTACCTAAGAATATCGCACCGACCGGACAGGCCTCCTCGCAATAGCCACAAAAGATGCATCTCAGCTCATTTATCTCATAAACTCTGGCGTATCTTTCTCCCCTTTGGTTCTCCCCGGGCTCCATATAGATGCATCCCGAGGGGCAGGCTAAAGCACAGAGACCGCAGCAAACGCACTTCTCGTCTCCATTCTCATCCCTTGCCAGATAGTGAAGACCCCGATACCTTTCTGGAAGCTTTTCTTTCACCTCCGGATATCTAAGGGTCACCGCTGGTTTGAAAAGGTGTTTAAAAGTCACCAAAAGACCTCTGGGAATCGCCAATAAACTGTTAATGTAATTCAGCATATTACCAAACCATAATAATTGCAGTTATAAAGATATTTAATAAAGCCAAAGGCAACAAAATCCCCCAGCCAAATCTCATCAGTTGGTCATACCTGAACCTGGGCAGGGTTGCCCTTAACCAGATAAAGAAGCTCAGAAAAGCTCCTATTTTTATTAAAAACCACACCACCGGGGGCAGCCAGGGGCCCTGCCAACCTCCAAAAAACAAAGTGGTGGCAATTGCCGAGGCGTTGATCATGCTTCCGTATTCGCCCAGGAAGAACATGGCGAATTTCATGCTGGAATATTCGGTATAATATCCAGCAACCAGCTCGTTGTCCGCCTCGGGAAGATCGAAGGGAATACGGTTGATCTCAGCTAAGGCACAGATTAAAAATATCACGAAAGCCAAAGGCTGCCGGAATATATACCAGTTTAAAATCGAGTCCTGCTGGTTTACTATGTTCACAAGGCTTAAACTCCCGGAAAGCATCAGAATCCCGATTACCGATAGCCCCAGGGATACCTCGTAGCTGATCATCTGAGCTGAGGAGCGAAGACCTCCCAGAAGGGAATACTTATTGTTGGAGGACCATCCAGCCAGAACTATTCCATAGACTCCCAGGGAGACTACTGCGAAGATGTAGAGGATTCCCATATTGAAATCGGAGATAATCAAATCGATGGATTTGCCGAAAAGGGTGATGCTTTTCCCGAATGGAATTACTGCCAAAACCATAAAGGTGGGGACGAAGGTGATAATAGGAGCTAAAGTGAAAATAATCCGGTTAGACCCAGCCGGGGTTATATCCTCCTTAAACAAAAGCTTTAAACCATCTGCCAAAGGCTGCAGAAGCCCGTGAGGTCCCACTCTCATCGGACCCAGCCTCACCTGAAAATGGGCTAAAAGCTTTCTTTCCCACCAGGTTAGATAGGCGATCATCAATAAAAAAATTACCAGGACCACAATCACCTTAACTAAAGCTACGATAGCAACCGTCAACATAACACTTATACTCTCTTAACTCATCATCTCCTAAGCGGAGCTACCAGCTCCGTATAAAAAATCAATCCTTCAACTACAACTTAATCACTCTAACTCTGTCAACCAGATTATCCTTATCCATTAAAAGATTATATTGCACCTCCTTAAAGTTGATCGGAACATAAACCGTCCCTTTTTGAATATCTGTTGTAAGCTTTGCCTTGATCTCGATTCTTCCAGAAGGGGATTCCAAAACAACTTTCTCTTTATCCGAGATACCGAGGCTTTTTGCATCCTGGGGATTGATCTCACAGAATCCTTCAGAAACTATCGAATTCAGGTTTTTCCCCTTCTGTGTCAAACTGCCAAAATGATGGCAGGTATTTCCTGTGAACAGGACAAAGGGGAACTCCTTGTTCTCAGTTAGTTCCTGGTAATCGATTCTTTTGAATTCTGATTCCTCTTTCTCAAAACTCAGATCTAACTTATTTCCCTTAGCATCTATCTGATCGAAATTGCAGCCAGAATAATATGAAATAGCTTCAGCTATCTCAGAAGTTATATCCTTTGCCGAATGATAATCGAACTCAGTACCCAGATAACTGGCCAACTCGCAGATTATCCTCCAGTCCTCTTTAGAATCGCCTATCGGCTCAAATCCTTTTTTCAGCTTTTGAACCCTTCTCTCGCAATTGGTGAAAGTTCCATCCTTCTCAGCAAAGGAACAACCGGGTAAGACCACATCCGCTAATTTTGCGGTTTCAGTCAGGAAAATATCCTGGACAACCAAAAAATCAAGCTTTTTCAAAGAAGATAATATATAATTTCCATCAGGAAACTCTCTTACCGGATCAGAGCCTATAACATACATCCCCTTAATATCACCCTTATTCACTGCTTCAAGCATACCCCTGAAATCCAATCCCGGTTTCTCAGGCAATTCTCTTTTCCACAGAGCCTCAAATTTCTTCCTTGCTTCCGAATCAGTCAGAGGTAAAAGACCCGGCAGCCTATCAGGTAAAACTCCCATATCCTGAGCACCGCAAGAGTTGTTGCGCTCCCACAAAAGGTTAATACTTCCCTTTCTTAATATTAAATTCAAGTTATTTAAAGCAGAAAAAACGCCTTCCGCTTTTTGAGAATTAATTAGAATATCTCTGCCTAAGAGAAAAACAATACTGTCAGCTTCAGATAGTTTTTGAGCAACACTCTGAATTTTGTCCTCCGAAATACTGGTTAAAAAAGCCACTTTGTCCAAACTATAATCTTTCAGCCACTCTCTTAATTCGCCAACTTCACTTCTGTCAGCTTTATAGGCATTGTTTTCAATTATCCATTTTAAAATCCCGATTATAAAAGCGACTTCGGTTCCATATTTATAAACAAGCTCATATTGAGCGATATTATTCAATTTTGTCCTTTTAGGATTTGCTAATATCACCGAAGCACCATTTTCCCGATAAGCCTTTCTGACTTTCAAAGCCATTATGGGATGCTCAACATTCATATCACATCCAAAAACGAAGATCAGACCAAATTTCTCTAAGTTCTCGATCGAGTCATTCATTCCGAAAAATCTGTCATGACTTTTCAAATCAGGGCTG
>LJUW01000119.1 GCA_001304315.1 candidate division Zixibacteria bacterium SM23_73_2
CTTTTCAGCATCTCAGGAGACAAAGCCCTATCCACACCGGCCAGACCGAGGTGAACCCATTTTAAGTTTTTCGCCTTTGAAAAAGCATCTTTGTCTATTTTCATACAGACTAAAATAGAAGCATCTGAGATTATCTCTCTCAGATGCTCCTTGTTCTCCGAAAAAACAAAATCAACCTTGTTTTTTATCTTCGGAGATGAGCAGACCACCTCACAAAAGGCATCGAAATCAGAGCATTTTGGGGTAAGAGCAACAACAACTTTTGTTCTTTTCTTTTTTCCTTTTCTCAATTTGCCAATTACTCTTTTGAATTTTTTTACGCTGGGCTGGGAGCCCAGCCTACCATTAGGAAAAATTATCCTCGTAGGTCGGGCACCCTGCCCGACATGTTATCTGTCTTTCTTCGCCAACTCCACTGCCCTTTTAGCAATCTCCTCGATCGGGGTTCCAATTCCATGAATCTCGATCTTTTTGAATATCTCAGGATTCTCCTTTTCAGCCTTTTCGAAAATATCCAATCCCTCTTTCCACATGTTACCGGTCATCCTCAAGACCATCGGTTTGGAAAGGCCATGCTCCTTTAAAAACATCACCACACCTCTGGCAAAATCATCGCACCGGGATATTCCACCGAACCTGGCTCCGAATATGGCTTTTACATTGGGATTCTCATCCAACAGCACCAGCATCTGGGCAAGTCTTTCCGGGGTTGGTCCTCCTCCCGAATCCATGAAATTGGCAGGCTTGCCCCCAAAATAATTGATGAAATCGTTACCCATTATCCCGAAGCCAGCTCCACCGGGAAACATCCCGATGTCACCATCCAGATCAAGATAGGGGATACCCCACTCCTTAGCCTGCCTTTCCCTCTTGGTCATCTCCCCTTCCTCATGCCTTTTTTCCACTCCCATCCTCTCCAGCTCAGGATGACGGAACAAAGCATCGTCATCCACGCTCATCCTGCCGTCGCAGGCTATGTATTCTTTATCCACAGTCCTTACCAGAGGGTTTATCTCGACAAGCTTGGCATCGTATTTTTTATAAAGCTTCCATAAAGATAGAATGATAGAGCCCACGGTTCTTATGTCTGAGCTTTGGATCCCGATCTCTTTGGCTAAACCTTGTGCCTGAAAACTGAAGAACCTCTCATCGACATCCAGAGCAATTCTTTTGATCTTCTCAGGATGTTCTCTGGCGACCTCCTCGATCTCAACTCCTCCCTCAGATGAGGCGATCACCACTATTTTGTAATTCAATCGGTCCAGAGTAACCCCGATATAGAACTCTTTTTCTATCTTGAATCTTTGGTCTACAAGAATTTTTTCAACTGGAAAACCTTTGATCTTCAAGGTAAAAAGCTTTTGGGCAAAAGAATATGCCTCATCCGGGGTATCAGCGAATTTTATCCCACCAGCCTTACCCCTTCCGCCGGAAAGTATCTGGGATTTCAAGACCACAGGTTCTTTCAGATCCCCCGCAAACTTTTTCGCCTCGTCTGGTGAGCTAACCACTTTTCCTTGTGGAATAGGAATCTTAAACTCAGAAAATATCCTTTTCGCCTCAAATTCGTAAAGTCTCAATACAATGCTCCGTTTTTAAATTTCAACTTGATTTTTCTCAGAGGAGTAAAGCTAAAGCTTTACGCTCCAATAGATCTATTTTCTTGACCTTTCCACCCTGGCCAAGGACTTTTCGAATATCTTCAAAGCGACATCCGCTATCTCCTCATCGATCACCAGAGGCGGAATGAACCTGACCGAATTGGGACCGCATTCCAAAATCATAAGCCCGTTTTTAAAGCACTCCTGTGCCAGTTGGTGTGCGTATTCGGGTGCTGGCTCTTTGGTCTTTTTGTTTTTAACCAGCTCTATTCCGATCATCAGACCCAATCCCCTGACATCACCCACGATTTTTGAGTTGTCCCAGATTCTTTTTAGCCGTCTCATTATAAACTTGCCCATCTTCTCAGCGTTTTTAACCAGACTGTACTCTAAAAGTTTTATCGTAACTAAAGCCGAAGCGCAGGATACCGGATTTCCTCCGAAGGTGGTGGAATGGGCTCCCGGCTCCCAGGACATAAGCTCCCTTGAGGCAACGCATGCTCCCAGGGGCATCCCCGAAGCCAGAGCCTTAGCCAGGGCAATTATATCCGGCACAACTCCCCAGTGCTGACAGGCGAACATCTTACCTGTCCTTCCCATTCCCGACTGAACCTCGTCCACAGCTAAAAGAATCCCGTATTTGGAAGCAATCTTTTTGAGCATGGGCAAAAACTCCTTGGGAGGAACTACGTATCCGCCCTCGCCCAGAACCGGCTCCACGAATATCGCCGAGACCTCCTCAGCAGGAGCAACTTTTTTTAGGATAACCTCGTCGATGTACCTAACGCAAGCCATGTCGCATTTGGGATAGGTCAGATTATAAGGGCAGCGGTAGCAGTAAGCATAAGGCACATGAGTCACCTCGGGCAAAAGAGGAGCGAAATACCTTCTCTGGTTAAGCCTGCTGCAGGTCAAGGACAAAGCTCCCATGGTCCTTCCGTGAAATCCCCCGATGAAAGCTATCATCCTGGGCCTTCTGTTGTTATAGCGGGCAAGCTTTATCGCACACTCTATGGATTCCGCACCGGAGTTGGTGAAAAATGTCTTTTTGTTTTTTGTTCCCGGGGTTATCTCAGCCAATTTCTTTGCCAGCTGTCCCACCAATTCATGATAAAAATCGGCAGTGGCGATGTGAATCGCCTTTTCAGCCTGGGCTTTTACCGCTTTGACTATCTCAGGATGAGTGTTTCCGGTTGAGCACACCCCTATGCCGGTATGAAAGTCTATAAAACAGTTACCATCCACGTCATAGATCAAAGCCCCTTTGGAGTGATCCAATACGGTTTGAAAAGCCCGGGTATAGGATTGGGAAACGTATTTTTCGTCCTCGGAGATCAGTTTTTTACTTTCAGGTCCGGGGAGTCTTGTCTTTATATGAGGTATAATTTCTTTTTTCATTTTTTTTCCTTTCTGAAAGAAAATTTATGTGATTCTAAGAATAAAACCAAGAGAATTTTTAAAAGATACCCCCCCAAAAGAAAATCCTATATCTGCCCCTTGAGGTAGATCTTATAAAGTATCCTGCGAAGTAAAATATGTATTAAATTTACGCTCATTTTACTTTGTGATTTTTTTCACTAAGCTGAACTTAAATATACGAAAGACAAAAGGATTTTAAAAGATTTTCCTGCGAACAATAATTACAGTCTTCTTTACTGTAATTGCGAGCCCCGCCCCTGGCGGGGGAAGCAATCCCTCTCTATTATGAGATTACTTCGCTACGCTCGTAATGATTTTTAAAATTTGGGGCGTCTTAGTAAACTGGAAATGGACGGGAGGTGATGCGTACCTCTTTTGCAAATCTAAAAAAATGGATCTAAATCCCATATTAGATAGAATCTATGTCAATCTTGGAAACTAAATCTTCAGAACGCTTTCTTGCGGGTTGAAACTAACAGTAATAGTAGTCATAAACAGTTGTATTACAATAAATTCTCTTGACAAATCAGCTCTTCTTTGTTTTATTATAAGAAAGAGAGAAGAAAGACTTAAAAGCATAATCTGATTTTTTGAATAAGAGGACAAACCTCTTTATAATAGTTTACTATTTGATTTGAATTCTCTTTTAGGTTAGTGCTCAGAAGCGAGGGGGAAATTAGAAAAGCCAAGTGAGGGTTCTTAAAATCCTGACCCTTATGAGGAGGTGATACCAGCCATTTTACCCTTGTTTGAATTTGGTAGGGGGAAAAGTGCACCAGAAGATCTTTAACCTTTTTAAAAAGAAAGGAGCCAAATATGAAATCCGCAGGAATTTTTCTTCTGCTCGGGGCTTTTATGATCTTGTCTTTCTCGTCTTTGGTTTATGCGGATGTTCCGCAGATGATCAACTATCAGGGGAAGATAACCAAACCATCTGGGGCTTTGATTGACACCACAGTTGAGATGATCTTCACCATTTATGATGCTGCTACTGATGGCGGAGTCTTCTGGGCAGATACTCAGTCTGCAGTCGTGGTGGAAAAGGGGGTCTTAAGTACGTTATTAGGCAGTACAAACCCCATTCCCGACTCGGTTTTTGATGGGAGTGTTAGATATTTAGGTGTTAAAGTTGGATCTGATCCGGAGATGACTCCCAGAAAAGAGATAGTCAGCGTGGCATATGCCCGTACTGACGGCGACTGGACCATTTCCGGAAATGACCTGCATCGGCTGGATGGCAAGGTGGCCATCGGAACAACCACTCCAGCTACATATAGCAAGCTTCATGTTCAGCACGATAATCGTTACGCAGGATGGTTCACCTCAAATCATTTGAGTAATCTTACGCACGTCATACACTCCGAATTTACAGGTTCCGGGACTTCTGATGCTAAAGCAGTTTTTGGCAAGTGCGTGCCAGCAGATGGCTACGGTTATGGTGGATATTTTGAAGGCGGGACTGTAGGTGTAAATGGCGTGGTTTATCCCACCGGAAGCGCCTCTTATATGGGCGTCCTAGGTTCTGTTGATGGTGGTTCAGGATACAACTACGGCATCTATGGAATTGTCAATAGCGGGTACAGCAGAATTGGCGTTTTCGGAGGAGCCTCTGGCGGAGTCATCAATTATGCAGGATACTTTATGGGCAATGTCGGGGTTACCGGCACTTTGTCCAAGGGCGGCGGCTCCTTTAAGATCGACCACCCTCTTGACCCGGAAAACAAATACCTGTTCCACTCCTTTGTGGAATCCCCGGATATGATGAACGTTTACAATGGAAACATAGTGCTTGATGCAAGAGGAGAAGTCACAGTTCAGCTCCCGGCCTACTTTGAAGCCCTGAACAGGGACTTCCGCTACCAGCTTACAGCCATTGGTGCTCCGGGACCGAACCTGTATATCTCCCAGGAAATTTCCGGGAACAGCTTCAAGATTGCAGGCGGAGAGCCTGGTATGAAGGTCTCTTGGCAGGTTACCGGAATTCGCCACGATAAATTTGCCGAGGCAAACAGGATCCAGGTCGAGGTTGACAAGCCTGCTGAGGAACAGGGCAAATACCTCCATCCTGAAACCTATAACCTGGCCGAGGAATACGACATCCACTATGAACAGCAAAAGCAGATGAAAGAGCGGCTGGAGAAGGAGAGGATGGAGTAAGAGAGTGGCAGGATTGAGAAGAGATATGAAAAGAGTCTTTGTTGGTGCAGGAATTGGATTTCCTGCACCGGAAGCACGGTTGGGGAATTCCAATTCCCCAACCAACGGAGGATTGAGAAGAGATATGAAAAGAGTA
>LJUW01000003.1 GCA_001304315.1 candidate division Zixibacteria bacterium SM23_73_2
CGAAAAATGAGCATATTTCATAATCGTAGGCAGGTCTCCCCCGCCTTTGACGGGATCTGCCTAAGGCATGACCAGTAATGCAAAACTGCTTAATTGAATGGTTAGATGGTAATTAAGATACTGCGAAATCAACTTCAAATTTGGTGTTAAATTCTCCAATTATCTTTAAAAATTCTTCTGGCAAGAGTTGATTAACACGTTCTACTATCCTTTTCGGGATAGATTTATAAAAAGCTTGAGCGATGCCACCAGTAATGCAAGCTTGAGTATCGCTGTCACCCCCTAACGATACTGATTTTCTTATTGCATCTTCATAATCAGTTGCTTCCAAAAATGCAATAATTGCTTCTGGAACAGTACGGTAACATGATTCATTAAAGCTATAATCAGGTCTTATTTCTTCAAGTGTCCTCGATAAGTTATAGTCAAACCGAGAACTTATCTGGTCTTTTATTTCTATTTTATTTCGACATGTTCTTGCTAAATAAATGGCCAATGCCGTTGCCTGGGCACCCTTTATACCTTCAGGGTGATTATGAGTTACTGATGCGCTTTTTTCAGCCTGTGTTAAAACTTCATCAATACTGTCATAAGCGAAGCCGATCGGACTGACACGCATAGCTGACCCGTTACCCCAACTGTTGTATGGTTCAGATTCTTCTTTACGAAGCCATTGATAGAACATTAGACCATAGCCTGCACCCGGGTATTTACGTCCGAATGTTTTTAATGATAAGCCATAATCTTTCCCTTTTAAAATTGCGTGGGCAATTGCAACAGTCAGAACCGTATCATCTGTGAATGAGGAATGTTTCTGGAAAAGTTGAAAATGATAATCTTTCATCGGGCGGTATTCGTAAACAGACCCGATCACATCACCTGCAATTGCTCCAAACAAGTAATAATCCTCCAAGTTTTATTGACCACTTAACTATTCTTATACAATACATATAAGAACCTTTATCTACCTTTCTATCGATATTATTCATTATAACCACTTATCCAGCCACGTCAAGTGCTATTAAAGTACTAACTTGATTAGTAGAAGGGAAAAATCGGGCAGAGGTGCCCGATCTACGAAAACCCTTTTTTGTTGGTGCAGGAATTGGATTTCCTGCACCAAAGTGGCGGTTGGGGAATTCCAATTCCCCAACCAACATAGACTCTTTAATGTCTTTGCGAGGAGTCCCGCCTTTGGCGGGACGACAAAGCAATCTCCTGCCCCATAGGCAGATGTGTCTATGTCAGTTTCTTTTTTGTCGAGATTTGAATCTCGACCTACGGACTTGTCAAGTATTTTTTAGGGGAGGATTTCAAATATGGTGTTTTATTCGATTACAAGATTATGATTTTTTTTCAATCCAATTTACCATAACATCAAGTGCAAGACCTATGTTTCCGATCTGGCAATGATTCTGGGCTTGTTCATCCTTGGTGAAAATCCTTGAGGTTACGGATTTGGCATTGGTTAATGCTTTTACCTGCATGTCATGCATCTTAAAAGGAATGAAATGATCTTCTCTTCCAGTAAGAATCAGAACGTCCTGTTTTACCAAATCCGAATGAAGATTTTTCTCATTCATCTGTAACCAGACTTCGAAAGCGTCCACAGGTGTCTTTTTTTTTGTGATATATATCATATTACTGGTCATCCATGCTTCCATTCCTTTCCCCTTTTTGATTGCTTTTATAGCCATCTTATTTGTAAAATTCTTGAGATATTTGAAAAACCATATATGTATTTCTCGAAGTACGACATTCATTCCTTTCATGTAATCAAATGCAATACTGGAGGCTATCACTCTTTTGATTCGCTGTTCAAAAGCGGCGGCTCTGAAACAGAACCACCCGCCCATTGATATTCCCAGCCAGGTAACATGGTCCAGTTTGAAATAATCCAAGATGGTTTTAGCAGGTTTTTCCCACTGGTAATCCAATGCAAGACCAGATTTTTTAAGAGCAGCACCCTGTCCGGGACCTTCAAAAGCAATCACTTCATAGCCATGATCTGAAAAATATCTCATCCAGGAATAAAACTCCTCGATATAAGAGTCAAATCCCCCGTGCATGACTATGGTGCCTTTCTTCTTGTCCCCCATAGGAGGTATTTTGACTGCTGGAAGAAATGCTTCTTTATAAGGTACTTTGAATCTTTCAATTTCATCTGCTTGAAAAGCTTTATAAAAAAGGTCTGTAAACTTATCATACAGGAGTTCTTTATCAGGATCTCCTTGAAATGTATAGAATTCAGCAGCCCGGTAAAAAAAAGCCGCCTCCATGAACCTCTTTTCAGAAATGGCTTTTTCTGCCATTTCCACCATTGCAATTTTCCAATCCTTAAAAGTCTTAACCCTTTGACCGACTTGTTTCATATCTTCAAATCGGATGTATCCGAGGGAATGCCAACGATTCAGTTGGAAGTTGAAGAGTTGGTCTTTATGGAACTTATGGTATCCGACCGGGAATGTGAATTCACTTTTATTTTTGCTTGTCATTTTTAGTCTCTATTATTGAATTATATCAATTTTGCGGGTAAAGTCAATTAATTTGATATTAGTGTGAATACAATTGCTTACATTTCTATTTTAAAGGTATCTTGTTGCATCGTAATTAGGAAATGCTGATGCATTACAGCCTTGGGAATTCTCAGGCGTGTGTTGGAATCTTGAGATAATTACCGAAGCACTGAAGAATCTTGCAACCTGTGGCAACTTCCGGTGAATTGAATAGTTTGGTGGTGATTATTATTTCTTCTTTAAAACTGGCGGTCCTGTAATCGGGGCATAAAATGTACCGCTTACCTTTAAAGAATCACCAGTACCAGAAAACTCGCTCCCTATCACCGCATCAATAGAAAATTGTACTTCGCCTTCAGTATCACATGACAACTTTTGAAAAACAATCCCACCGCGTGAGTCCTCCTCCTGAGTTGATAGCTCGTTGGGATCGTCAAGAACAAAAAGCAAAACCCCATCTGGATGGTTCCATGAAAAAGTATTGGGAAACTCCAACTCCTCACCGATATTGACATCACTTATTACTGCCTGCAACATCCAGCCAGTTTTTTGCTCCTGGACTGCGGGATCAAAACCCACCCAGATGTGAAATGTCTCGACAGGTATTTTATCCTCTTCCCAAGGTCCGCACCAGACAAATGTATTCGGCTTGAACTGAACCTGAGTTCCGTCAGACCTTTTAAAGATAAGATTGTTCTTAACTGGAGATGAGATATCAGGTTCGGAAGATTTTTTGCTGCAGCCGAATAGACTTAACAAGAAAAAAATCAAAACGAGTACAGCCAAATCTTTTTTTAGAAACATAATATCACCTCTTTGTTAAAGAGTTAAAATGAACTTAACTAATTCTCATAAAGTGCCGTAATAGAACCCTTAGCTAAGTTTATATTCAATATTATTTATTATAATTACTTATCCAAACCGGTCAAGTACTATTTAAAGTACTTTCCAGATTAGTGGTAAGGAGTAATTGGGTAAGGGTGCCCGATCTACGAAAATCCTTTTTTGTTGGTGCAGGAATTGGATTTCCTGCACCAAAGCGACGGTTGGGGAATTCCAATTCCCCAACCAACATAGACTCTTTAATGTCTTTGCGAGGAGTCCCGCCAAAGACGGGACGACGAAGCAATCTCCCGCCAGATGAGGATGAGTTTTTGTCAGAAGCTTGGATTCTTTTAAAAATGAGATTGCTTCTCCCCGATTTCATCGGGGCTTGCAATGACATTCTGTAGGGGAGCCCCTTGTGGGCTCCCGCGGGAGGGGATCCCACTAAAACGGGATTTCGCAAAGCTCAACAAACCCTTCCCCTACGTTTCCGTACATTGTCAGGTCTTAGACCTGACATATCTATCAGGAGAAGCTACTGACAGAACAAGGAAGGCAAATTTTTAAAAATAGAATTGTTTCTTTTTTGTCGAGATTTGAATCTCGACCTACATTAATTATGCAAGTTCATGCTTCAATATAGAAAACTAAATTTATTCATTTCTTTGACATTCGCCATAAGATAAATGAGATCAATCCAACACCCAAAAGCTCTAATAGACCTGCACCACCCCCGGATGGTGGTACTAAAAGATGGGGACCCTCGACTTTTGATGCAAGAAGCAGGGTATTGTCCAAAGATCCGCCAGTATCATTCAAAAGTCTGCCTGCGAATATCCAGCCAAAATGAATCCCGATTGGTATCCACAAATTCTTGCGAACAAGATAAGCCTGAACGAACATTAATCCTGCTAAAAATGTACTTATTATTGCTGCCCACCACACAAGGTCCTCAAGACTCGTCAAGTGTAAGATTCCAAACAACAATGAAGATAAGAATATTGAAATCCGTAAACCCCATCGGTCAGTCAATGTTTGAAATAGAAATCCCCTGAAAATCACCTCCTCGACAAGAGGCGATTGAATTGTGGCAACAAATGATAAAACGATTGCGGGCAGCAAAACAGATGAGGTGCGGAAATCCCAGGAAAAACCTGCAAATTGATACCATCCGAAAAGCCACGATAAAAAAGTGGAAAAACTGACAAGTAACGTACCCAATCCAATTCCCAAAATTAAATCATTAATCCCGCTTTTACCAAAAGATAGACCGAGCTCTTTAAGTTTGCTTTTCCTCAGCCAGCACTGCGCAAGGTGCGTTCCGATTAAAAAAGCCGAATATCCCACCAACAAAGTTATAACAGAACCGGTGATTTTTGACCAACCGGTTATGGGTTTTTGGGGTTGGGGGGAAAGATTGAAAAGAGATAATAAGAAAACAAGGGGAGCGATAATAATAGCAATAGCAGCAACTACTATTACCAAATAAAAAATGATGATCCATCCCCAGCGCAGGCCCTGGGTTGAGAAGAAAATGGATTTTAATACTTTTGAATTCATTCTTTCCTCCTTGGTTTAGTTAATAATTATTTGGTTTCCATATAAGAACCTTTGTCTGATAATGTATCGGTAAAAGGATTTGCCGATGTCTTATGGCTTCTTTAATTCATATGCAAAGCTCATAGAGGTTTCTTTTTTGCCGAGATTTGAATCTCGACCCACGGATTGTTTATCCCGGTGCGTTGTACTTTTCTCCAAAAATGAGATTATAGAAGTGCTATGATGGTTTTCTGAATTCCAGACAATATCCGTGATACTGACCATGGGCCTTCCATATGCCATCCACCCGTATTTCCTCCATCGTTTCCGGCACCAGTTGAGAGGGCATGGTGGTATCCACTTCATTGCCCTTATTTGAATGCATGAAACCGGGGATGCGATACAGGAGTTTTGCCAGCCTTTCCGATTCGTCTGCAATTACGATTTTGCTTTTTGGCCGGGCGACACGGATCATCTCCTCAATAGCCTTTTTTTTGCTGGAGAAGAAGTTGATCCCACCAATGTGTAAGACGCTGTCGAAAGAATCCGATTTGAAAGGCAAAGCCTCAGCCGTCCCCAGGAAAAGCTCCACTGGCCAGCCTCGCTTGGTGATGAAGCTGTTGCAGCGAGCCAGTTGACCGGCAGAGATGTCCAGGCCATATACCTCACCCACACCCGGCGACTCAAACAGGTAGGGAAGATTCTCACCAGAACCTATGGAAACCTCCAAAATACGTCCACTGTTCAATTCCAACCGATTCAAAATCTCTTTACGGGCCCTGCGCTCTCCTCCAAAAGGTAAAAATGCCACCTTGGTGAAGAGGGCGTAGACGTGCGAAAACCAATTATAGGAGCGAGCGAATTGGCGGTTAAGACCCTCAAGTTCCCGGGGATGGATGAAGTGGGCAACGCCATTTTTAATGAGAAAGCTCCGCTCACAATGAGAACAATACAATTCGCCCCGATACACAGCCTTTTCACCAAATTCGTTGCTCAGAGAGAGTGCAGCTTGACAACCAGGACAACATAAAAACTCCAATGTCGATCGTTTCATCTCTATTCCTTTCAAAGCCACGATTAAACGGATTAGCTTTGCTTCTATTGATCCGCATAATACCCTACACAAACGATGGTTCCGGACATATTAACTCTAAAGCCGATCCCCTCCAGAAATACATTCTATTCTCAAAATTTATACTAATAATTCAGGCAACCTTGTCAAGCACTTTTTAGGTGAGGAATCGGGCGGGGGTGCCCGTGCTATGAAAATCATGAGTTTTTAGTTTTATCTCAGATCCCCGACCTGACACATCTATAGTCGTAAAGTCTGTCTTTTATTTATCCACTCTATGTATTGGTTTTTTCAAACCAACTTGTTCTTTCAATATCTTTGCCAAACAGGCTATTAGCCACGCTTTTGTTAATTCATTTTTATCTGGTTGATTGATGGAAATTATGGATTTTAATAAATCATTTAGAATTAAAAATTCCTTTTCTACAAATTTTTTAATATCCGAATTAAATGAACCACATCCCTCAAATGCTTCAATTGATTTCACTTCTCCAATCCCTTGTAGTAATAGATCTAAATTTTTCGGAAAAGCATAATGACAAACATCCATTTTGCAAACTTGAAGTTCAAGCTCTTTGTTATCCTCTCCCCCTCGTAATTTTTCATACGATTTCCCATCCCAAATCAATCTTGCTATTAATAAACGTACCAATCTTTCTTTCTCTGGATTTTTTTCACCTAACCATTTAGTGATTTTTTTATCAAGTTCTTTATCATAATATTCAAAATCTTTTGCATCTGGATTAGCACTCAGCCAATTGGTTAGTGCCAATACGTATCTTTGTCCTAATAGACTTCGTCCGGTTTTATCTTTCTTCCAGGCATTCTCCCCGCTTCTTATATGATTTGTACCTATTCTTTTCGGATCAGTATTGGGTTTCAGGTTTAAGATGGAATCTTTGATATATTTAATATGTTGTTTATATTTGAAGTGGCACACCTCAAACCTGGTGATAAGCTCGCGAATTTGATGGATGTTTGAAGGTATAATCCCTATATTTTTTTCAAATTTATCTATATCAATAATTTCAGGATCATTGGGTGAGATATCAATGTTGGACCATGGATTCATAATTTTAGTATATTTACAATTGTACAAAAAAATCTTGTTGACGTACTACAGCAATTTTACTAAAGCTCGTCGGTTAAACTAGGTCGAAAACAAAGCGAACAGCAAACAAGGTCAGGCGAAAAACTCTGTCGTTTCATACTATACTCATTTTATTATTGTTCTATCAGGTTTTGTCCGACCTGTCGGGTGTGATTTGACACCCTAGTTATATAAACTGTGATAACACACGTTGTCAAGAGTAGTTCCTGACAAGACAAGAATTTGTCGATGTCCAATGGCTTCGGGAATTCCTATTTGGAACTTTCTGATCACCCGATGCGTCTGAGTTCAAGGGTGATGCCATTTGGGTCGGGACAGCGAAGCGTTGCAACTCCCTTTTCTTTTTCCCAGGCGAAGTTACCACCGCAGAGCAGGGTCAAAAAATATGGAAAGATAGCACCCCAGGCACCTGTACACATTCCTGCTGGTGTAGTCTCGCCGACTATGAATTCCTGCCCGATCTCATGAATGTTATCCTGACATACTCCGTCTTTGATTGTGATACGTATCTTCACTTGTGTCTTGTTCTCCTTTCGTTCATCCGGGTTGGTTTAACCAAAAATTACATTGTTACCTTATAATAAATCTTTAATATTTAATCAATAGATAAATCTATATTTAACACTCTACAGTGTCAAGTTATTTTACAGAGGTCTTGGAAAAAGGAGAAGAGAGTTATAGGGCAGGGGTGCCCGACATACCTTAATCTGATAGAATTTATCCATGGCATGTTCAGCCATGCAAAATTATTTTGCAGTTACTCATTCATTTCTTTGGGTATAACCTTTTCTTTTTCCTTAAAGTAGCTGTTGAGGTCAGAGAGGAGGATGTAGCCACCAAGACCAATCCCCACATAACTTGTGAAGAACCTCCAGACGAATGCGAAAATTGAGAGTTGAGCGATGGGGATCAATTTAGACATCAAGAAAAATGAGCTGATCTCCCCCAAGCCGCTTGCTCCTGGCGTGGGAGAGAAATAAAGGAAGAAAAACTGTAAAATCTGAATCTTAATAACCTCCCAGAATTCAGGATAAAATCCCATCCCTCGAACTATGGCATAAGCGATGAGATATTTATTGAAGTACAGAAGAATTGTCAGAAGAAAGCTGTATAAAAAAATAGATTTTTTCTTCTGCAGAAAAAACTTCAGATAGGATTTGAACTCGATGGCTTTGTCTCTGAATTTCTCATAAAAACCCGGTTCTTTTTTTCTCTTTTTCCCCAGTATTCGATATACGAGTCTGATTATTTTTTGAATCCAGCGGTCCATAGTCTTGGTTTTAACTAAAAGAGCAAGAAACAGAAAAAAGGCAATAAAAAAGGCAATAAAACTATAACGAACCAGATTAAGAACCAACTCCCCCCAGGCTTGTTCTCTGATCAGAATAATAGCCACAAATGCAGAGATCAGTAGAAAAAGGAGTGAAGAGAAGAAATTTATGAGGCTGACGGAGATTGAACCAGCTAAGGGAACACCAGCCCTTGAGAAGATGTAAAGTTGAGCTGGTCCTCCTCCTGTCTGGAAAGGGGTTATAGCTCCAAAAAAGATATTAGCCAAATTGGCACGCCAGCAATTTAAAAAGCTCACTTTATCTAAGATCTCGCCGGTGAAGAAGATGCGGTATCTGAATGCTCCTAAGCTGAAATCTATTAAAATCAGAAGTATTGCCACAAAAAGAAAAGTTAAATCGTACCGGGAAGGAAGCTTGATGCCCTTAGTTGAGATGTTGTAGAAAAATATTATGGTAAGACCTAAAAGAGAGAAAAGAACGAAAATTCTTGTGCCTTTCCATATCCTCTTTTTATTTAAAGGATCTACCATTATTTTCTAAACAAAGCTCTTCCCATCAATTTCATGGTTATCCGCTTTTCCCATAAGTTTGAGAATGGAGGGGAAAATGTCCACAGTTCTTATTTTCTGGTCTTTTATTTTCTGGTTTATCAAAAGGGGAACCAGCATATGCTCTTTATGTAAAGAGCCATGGGATGCCTTATGTTCAGGCCATTCGAATCTTTTCCTCAGATCGTATCCTTTATTTGCGCTGAGGACCATATCCCCACATCTTTTGGAGGAGAAAATCTGAAGAAGCTGTACCGGAGCATCGGGATATGAGGAATCGTAGGTTAATTCCAAACACTGGTAATCGGAAAATCTTTGGGGGATTCTTTGATAACCAAAGGGATCCTTACCTTCTATCAGATTATAGCTTATGAGTCCATCTTCTCTTTTTATTTTGGACACACCTTTCTTAGAGATGATTCTTATACCGCCACCCTTTTCCCTGATAGCCACAAGATCAATCTCCTTACGGCGAAGAAGCCTTCTCAATAAAAATAGGTGGTTTTTTTCAAATTCTTCAAAAAAGACAGAATCCCTCCAATCCTTTTCCCCTTTAAAATAGAGGTGAGCCATGGAATTGCCTGATACCATTACAGCTGCCCGGACATTTGCTCTGAAGATCTTGGGATAATGAAGGGCACGATAACCATTTTCATCTAAAAATCTCACAAGATCAAGATGAGTGTGGGTGGGGGTTAACCCATGATCGCTGGTAATGACCAAAAGGGTCTGGTCTAAAATCTTTTTCTTTTCTAAAAGCCTGGCTGCCTCCCCCACCGCCTGGTCAACGTTCCGGTAACAATGCATCACCTTGGGTGAAAAAGGGTGATTAAGGTGAGAGAAGGAGTCAACTGCAGGGAAAACCACGAATGTAAACTCAGGAGGATTGTGGATTGCCTTTTTTAGATATCTTCTGGCTGCAAGGTCGGGCACCTGCCAATGGTAGGTTAGATGGGCGTAAAAATAGTATAAGATCTTGGTGAATCTGGTAAGATTTCCACTGGGTTTAATACCCTTGGTCAAAGGGTTAAAGATGTTCACCGATGAGTTGAAAATCTCAAACAGGGTTTTCTTTTTATCGCCCAGGTCTCTGTTGAGAAGCAATGCTTCCCATCCCATATAGCTTCTGAATCTGTTTAAATTCGAGTCTTTTTTAGCGTATTCCTCCTTGTCAAACCATCTTATTCCCGGGATGTCAGCTGTTCCGGGATAGCACCCGTTGAGGAACGGGATATAAGCAGGTCCAGTAGTGGAGGGGAAAGAGGTTACGATTCTTCGATAAGAGCCATTCTTTAGGATAAACCTTTTAATGTTGGGTAGTTTTCCTGTGGATAGAAGCTGCTCAAAAGCATCTGGTCTTGCTCCATCTATCAGGAATAAAATACAGTGCTGGTATTTTTTCATCGCAGATTTTCCATTGGTCAAGTATTTTTATATCAGATTATAAGAAAAAGGTTTTCCTTTGTCAAGATTAATGGGAGGTCGAAATTTTCCGCGCTGTGTCAGGTCCTAAACCTGATACATCTTTCAGGAGTAGCTCCCGGCAGAACAAGGGAAAATACTATAATGTCGTTGCGAGGAGTCCATAGGGACGACGAAGCAATCTCCTGCTCCATAGGCTGAACTGTCTATGACAGTTTCTTTTTTGTCGAGATTTGAATCTCGACCTACGGACTATGGCATGACCCGCTTGCAAAACTCCTCTTTGTCTGATTAAAATAAAAGGGTGAACCAGAAGGTTCACCCTTAAAGAAATGTTAATTAGAAAAAGTCGATTCTCAATGAAAGTAAACTTACCTGTTGACTACGGCATCGACGATATTTTTATCCACAGCGAATTTGTTCAAAAAAGCTTCTCTTTCCTTTTTAATCCTTTCAACCCATTCTTTGTATTCGCCCTCTCTTCCTTTTTGTTGATAAAAAACGATAGGATTCAAAATCTCCTTGGGAACTTTACTCATAAGCTCTTGATTCTCGGGTGCGTCCAGATCCACGATCTCGTATCCGAAATCGGGGTCTTTTTTCCATATTATCTTTCCGGAGAGCATAGCCTCAAGCATGGCTGAGGAATGGGGGATTTTAACTTTTATCGCCGCACCCTTCTTTTCGTCTATCTGATCCCCTCCAATATAGCCGGTGTTCATAAGCCAGGTTTCCAAACCCTCAAGCTTAGCTGCAAGCTCGGAGAAGCGCTTGGCCTGAAGACCATAGGGACTGGGGAAGAAGGGTTGGGTGAAGGGGGAGCGGGTTTTTCCTCTTTCTTTACCTGCAGCAGATGTCTTGGAGGTTTCTCCCAGCATGAAATAACCAGCTGCCAGCTCATAGGTGGGGAAGTGAACAATACCCGGCATAGCAGCATCCGGACCCTCGTCCCTATTTAAAATCCCCAAGGATTTCACCGGAGGAATATCATCGAAGCTGGCAGCATCCTTTATCGCTCTCATAGGGATGATGCTTCTGCCATTCTGAGTCCACACGCAGAAATCCCAACCGTCCTGGGGGATATCGTACTCATCAACCACCTCATCTATTTTCACCTTTCCGGAGATGAATGCGTCCACGTTCTCAGCAGGAGCTCCTGAAGCTATCAACATATCCTTTAACCGTGCAACCTCCTCTGGGGTGAGACGAACCTTGCTGAAATCGAAGGTTCCATCAGGATTGGGGAATACGTTTTCCACCCAGGCTTCCGGATGGGTAGTGCCATCATAGATGGTTGGCTCTGACTCTCTGGTCAGTCCGAAGGTTTTAGCAAAGCATCCGTCCTCGGTGATGGTGCAGCTTCCATCAGGCCAGAGCATTATCATGTCGTCCTGAATCGGCTGGGCTAAGTCGCCCTGTTTGCCGAAGGTGGTTGTGGTCTTACCTGTGCCTGAAAGACCCAATATCCCCATGGTGATGAGCTTGTCTCCAATTTTAACTTTTTTCGCTCCGGCGTGAAGGACCAGACCCCCCTGACGGTAAATGTATTCGTTAAGCATCCTTAAGGCGCCCTTTTTGCTTTCCCCAAAGTAATCGGGCCAGATGACATAGGTGGTCCAGTTTTCTAAATCGACTATGATTGCTTGATTCCCCGGCATTCCCGGAGCATCCACGCCAGAGGTCATGACCAACCTGTACCTGGGCTGAAATGGATTTTTAATCTGCTCCTTAGATTCTACTTTCTTACGGGAGAAAGCCAGAACCTGCTGCATCCCAGCCACGTTAGCTGCTTCTTTATCGTAAAGCCACTGGATGGGTTGGGCAGTCTTTCCGATTCCGTAATACCCGTTGATCTCCACCAAATCTCCCTGCTTCTCAATGTAGGCTTTTTGCCTCTCGATGAGTTTCTTTGCCTTATCCGGATCAATCACATTGCCGGAGTAGTTGTTCTTCTCTGATTCGGGAGCGATAATATAGGTATATTTTGCCATCCTGGCTTTGTTCTTTGAAAACTTGTTTACGTTCCCATAGGCGGTTTTCATTATGGCAGGGGTGGATTTCATTGCTATTTCTTTGATCTGGTCCTGAGTGGGATCTGAGATGTATTTAACATTGTAAGGTTTGGGCTTAAGTTTACTGTTTTTTGCTGTTGACATAATATTCTCCTTAGATTTTAGAAAAGCGTTTTCACTTAAGATTTCAATCTCAACTATGTGAAATTTGTAACAAAGTCATTATAATATAAAAAGCTTTTTATGTCAATTGTTTTTCTTAAAAAAATAAAGATTAAAAAATCATTAATTTAAAACCTTTAATTCGATTTAAATCCATTAAGGCAAATTTAAGAATTGAAAGTTACAGAATAATATTTTTATTTAACTCATATTCAGAGACTTAAGAACACCGGATATTGACTCTTGAGTGAAAAAAAGTTTTGCTAAAGTTTTTTTGATTAGATTAAAAAGATGTATTTGATCGATTAGTGATTGATTAATTTGTTAAAAATGTTATATAAAAAGAGAAAAGCCCATTGAATCGGGCAATTACGAAATATGAGAATAAAGTTCGAAAAACTTCAAGCACTGGGCAACGATTACATCTTCATTGATTGTATTCGCCAGAGGTTGGGTAAGATAAACTTCCCTTTGCTTTCAAAAAGAATATGCGACAGGAATTTCGGGGTGGGCTCGGATGGTTTGATCTTAATCCAGAGAGGAAGAAAAACAGGGTTTGGGATGAGGATGTTTAATCCTGACGGCTCGGAGGCTGAGCTGTGTGGTAATGGAGTAAGGTGCTTTGCAAGGTATATCTTTGAGTCCGGGCTTTCAAGCAAAAAATATCAGAAGGTAGAGACGAAAAAAGGGATTGTAGAAACTGAGATTTTATCTTTTTCTCCTGATAAATTTTGGATAAAAGTTGATATGGGAATACCGATTTTAGAGGCTAACAAAATTCCGGTCAAGAGTAAAAAAAGATTTTTCATCCAGGAGAAAATAAAGACAGGTAAAAAGAATGTTTCTGTGACCTGCGTTAATATCGGCAATCCTCATACAGCAGTTATTGTTAGGGATATTCCCGAGGATTGGAAAGAGATCGGCTCAAAGATTGAAAACAGCAAAAATTTTCCACATAGAACAAACGTGGAGTTTGTTAAAGTAAAGAGCAGAAATAAAATTGAGCTTAGAGTGTGGGAAAGGGGTGCTGGAGCGACTTTATCCTCAGCCACGGGTGGTTGTGCGGCTTTGGTCGCCTGCGTCTTAGCTGGCAAAATCGAATCTGAGGCGGAGGTTTCGTTTGAAAGGGGAAATTTAAAGATAACCTGGGATAAGGAGAAAAATCACATTTTCGTAGAAGGTCCTGCTGAACGGGTTTTCTCAGGAGTTTATGAATTCTAAATGTATATAAAAGATTCCATTGAAACTCAATTTGATTTTTATATATTGAATCTCTATGAACAAATTCGTTGAAGAGATCAAAGAGGTTTTAAAAAAGGAAGTTGATTTATCCACAGAAGAAATCGAGAAGATAATCGAAATTCCCCCTGAGGAAAAATTAGGTGACTATGCCTTCCCCTGTTTTCTTCTGGCGAAAAGCTTGAAAAAACCGCCTGATAGAATAGCATCCGATCTGTCGAAAAAACTAAAACCAAAAGCTCTGATTAAAGAGATTTATTCGATAGGTCCTTATGTAAATTTCAGGGTGGACAGCAGAAAATTAGCTGAGTTCGTTCTAAAAGAGATTTTCGAAAAAGATAAATCTTACGGAAGGGACGAAACAGGTAAAGGGAAGACCATTGTGATTGATTTCTCCTCACCCAATATCGCCAAGCCTTTTGGGATCGGACATCTGAGAACCACGGTTTTGGGCAACTCACTTTACAGGATATTCGAATACCTGGGCTACGGATGTGTAAGTATAAATCACTTAGGCGACTGGGGAACCCAGTTCGGGAAGCTTATCGTTGCATATAAAAGGTGGGGGGATGAGAAAAAACTTTCCTCTGATCCGATAATCACTCTATTTGATCTTTACGTAAAATTTCACCAGGAGGCAGAGAAAGAGCCTGAACTGGAGGAGGAGGCAAGATCATGGTTTAAAAAACTGGAACAGGGAGAAAAAGAGGCCGAGGGAATCTGGCAGAGATTTAAAGACTACAGCTTAAAGGAGTTCGAAAAAGTATATCGTATGCTGGAGATATCCTTTGACTGCTATACCGGGGAAAGCTTTTACAATAAATACATGGATAATACCATAGAGGAGATTCAAAAGAAGGGTCTGGCTGAGATAAGCCAGGATGCTCTGGTGGTTGATTTAGAAAAATATAATCTTCCGGTCTGCCTTTTGAGAAAAAAGGATGAGGCAACCCTTTATGCCACCAGGGACATAACCGCAGCTATCTACAGGTATAATACTTACAAATTTCATAAGCTCTTGTACGTGGTTGGCTCTGCTCAAAAGCTTCATTTTCAGCAGGTTTTCAAGGTGCTGGAGCTTATGGGCTATCCCTGGGCAAAGGATCTGGTGCACGTCGATTTTGGCTGGATAAAGTTTGAAAAGAAGATCATGTCCACCAGAAAAGGGGATGTCATTTTTCTGGAGGATGTTTTAAACAAATCAGTTGAATTAGCCAAGGATATAATTAAGAAGAAAAATCCGGATTTAGAGAACAAGGATAAGGTGGCTTTCGATGTTGGCATTGGCGCTGTTGTATTTACTGATCTGTCGACTAAAAGACAGAAGGATATAAATTTTGACTGGGATGAGGTTTTGGATTTTGAGGGGCAGACCGGTCCCTATGTTCAATACACTCATGCCAGGCTGTGCAGCCTTTTGAGAAAATACCAAAAACCTGTAAAAAGGAAGGTTGACTTCAGTTTGTTTTCCTTGGAGGAGGAGCATTCCATCATAAAAAAGCTTGAGGATTTTCCAAAAAAAATAAAAATGTCAGCAGAGACCTATGAGCCTGCGGTTTTATGCTCCTATCTTTTGGATCTGTCCGGGGTTTTCAACAGATTTTATCAGAAACAAAGGATCATAACCGATGATGAGAACGCAACCGATGCAAGGATTTTGTTGGTGAAAAGTGTAAAGACGGTGATTGAACTGGGTTTGAGTCTTTTGGGGATAAAGGCGCCAGAGAGGATGTAGAAAGGGTCAAAGGGCAAGATGCAAGGGCCAAGATGTAAGATTTAAGATACAAGAATATAAATTTTATAGAGATGAATTTATAATTGGAATTATAATATTATTTCCTTTACAAAAAAAAGCTTTAATTTAAATTAGTATAAATGGGGAAAAGAAAACGAAAAAGTAGTAGATTACCAAAAGAAAAAGAGAATAAAAAATCGGGAATAGTTTTTGGTAAATGGCAAGTAGTAATTTTACTTGTAATATCAGCCATTAGCATTTACGTTGGTACAAAAATACAGCAATGGAGTACTCAAAAGCAGTTGGAATATACCGTGAAACCAAGTTGTATCTTTAGATTTAGAGGGGCATTGAAATCAGGATGTGATTCTCTAACTTTTATGCTTAAAAATCAAGGTCCAGGAGAATTAGACAATATTTGGTTCAGAGAGTTGGTGTTTCTTGTTGATAGCGAGGGTGTGCATGAATGTCCTGATTTACCTCACTTCGAGTATCGGTATTATAAGGGCAACCCGCGATCAATGGGATCATTAGAATCTGGAATAGAAAAGGAAGTCATTATTACGTCTTGTTGGTCTATAGCATTCGGTTTCTTATTGAGTAAGTACCAAGGAGAGCTAATATCTCGCTTCAGACTGACTGGAAGTTCTTATGCAGTACCTGAATACAAAAAAGATTTCTTCTTCGTGATAGATACTAGGCATTGTAGCTACATTTTACCAGATGATTTTGTTGGCGGGAACAAGCTGGTCGAACAGGTGCGAAAATATGTCGAAACAGGCCCTAGAAGTGAAATCCACTGGGTGGGGTTGATAGATGGTTTCTTGAAAAATCCAAAAAGATGGTGGTATCAACGAGAAGATGGTGATTACATACCGTGGGGTGACACATGTTGTCCTCCTTACGAACTTACTCGTGGCAAGGCTATACGCTTCTTCCCTCTTTCCGAAGTAGAATTCTTGCCTGCTGAAGGTGGATATGTGAAATTTGGCTGGGATTGCGAAGAAGATACTGTCCCATTTGTGTCTATGTTTGGAGCATCAGAGTCTTGGTAGATTTTTGGGAGTAGATAAAAAAAACATCAACTCATTTATTAGTAGATGTTCCTTTTACATCTAGAGATTAAGGAGTAACTATGGATAAGAATAAATTTTGGTTTTATAAGACCATGGCTGAACAAGTCATTCAGAGTTTGAAAAGAAACAACATCGATGCGATTTTCTGCGAGACATCTGATGAGGCGAAAAAGAGAGTTTTGTCGATGATTCCCAAAGGATCAACGGTTGGCATGGCAGGTTCGGTTACCATCAGAGAATTGGGTCTTTTAGACGAGCTTTCCAGAGGCGATTTTAAACTTTATAATCAATATCTTCCTAATTTATCTAAAGAAGAGAGTGCAAAAATAAGAAAAGAAGGAACTTTAGCTGATTTTTTCTTGAGCGGGACCAATGCTGTTACCTTAAATGGAGAGCTGGTTAACATCAGCGCAATGGGTAGTAAGATAGCGGGTTTGACCTATGCTAAAAAGGTGATAATCGTTTCCGGGGTAAATAAGATAGTTAAAGATGTTAAAGAGGGAATTGATAGAACAAGAAACATAGTTGCTCCGATGAATGCCAAAAGATTGGATTTTAACACTCCCTGTAAAGAAACAGGTTTTTGTGATTACAGCAGATGCAGGCCTCCAGATTATCACAGGATATGCAATCAACTTCTGGTGATAGAGGGGGAGAGGGAAAGGGAGAGGATTACGGTGGTTTTGATAGGGGAGGAGTTAGGGTTTTAGGTGGTAGGTTATAAGTAGTAGGTGATAGGTTGTAGGCACGGATTTCATTCGTGCTTTTTCTTGTTCTGTCAGGAGCTACTCCTGACAGATGTGTCAGGTCTAGTACCTGATACAACATGGTAGCCATAAGCCACCGGTAAATCATTTTGCCTATTCATCAAGAAAAGCTCAAAGTACCGTCATTGTGAGTCCTGAAAGCGAAGCGATATGTCTCTATATCGTGGGATTGCTTCGCTCCGTTCGCAAAGACAATATATATTCGGGAGTGTCAAGCTTCAGCTTGACTTGTAAACCCGAAAGGGTTTGCTCTATGAATATACAAGTTAGATCAACCTTAGCCTGACTAAGTTAGTCTGTCTATCCAGCCAGGAAAGGCTAACACTCCACAGGTATATTAAATATCAAGCCCCACCTTAATGGGAATCTTTGATTTCTGCTTGATTTATAGTGTAATGTAAAACTTTAATTTAACATGAAGTTTTAACTTCACACTGCATCGCTTTGCACCTGTGCAAAAAAGATACAGTCCTGTAAATGAACTTTTACCCGACCCTTCCGATAAAAAAGTGTGAACTTAACTTGAAAAATCTTCTTTGAAAACCAGCAGGATGCGAAAGCAAGAAAGGCGGACGGAGATGGAAGAAAAGGTAAAGATCCTGGTGGTAGACGATGAGAAATACATATGCAGTCTGATCGAGGACATGCTGGAGGGCGAAAAATACTCGGTTAAATCCGAAACCAACCCTAAAAAAGCAGTTAAGCTCATAGAATCCAACCCTCCTGATCTGATCATCACCGATTTGGTAATGCATCCGCTAAGTGGCGTGGACGTTTTAAAAACAGCTAAAAAGACCAGGCCGGAAGGGGTGGTTATACTGATGACCGGGCAGCCCACCATAGAGAACGCGGTTTCGGTGTTGAAATCGGGTGCCTACGATTATCTGATAAAGCCATTTTCGATGGATAATTTAAAAGCCACGGTGGAAAGAGGCTTGGAGAAGTTCAGGTTGTATCAGGAGAATATCCATCTTAAGGAAGCGGTATCGTTATTCAAGATCTCAGAAGCCATGGGTTCCACCGTGGATTTGGGGGAGCTTTTGAGTCTTATCCTTCAGACCGCAGTAAAAGAGCTGGATGCTGATATGGCATCCATTCTGCTCTGGGATCCCAAAACAAAGAAATTGAGGCCAGAGGCTTCTTTGGGAATGGACTCGGTGTTTTTTAAAAACGGGTTTCTGGTCGGAGATGATCCTTTGTCCAATTGGGTTCTGAAAACTGCAAAGCCAAAAATCTTCAATCCCGAACAGGTGGATGTCCTTATCGGGAACAAGAAGATCAAATCCATGATCTCCCATCCACTTTTAGCCCGGGGCAGGATCATCGGAGTGCTGAATCTTTTGAGGAAGAACAAACCGTTCCCCTTCAGCCCCGGGGATCTCCACTCGCTCTCCATTCTTGCTTCAAAGGCAGCCACCGCAATTGAGAACTCAAAGCTTTACCAGGACATCAGGGAAGGGTATCTGGATACTTTGAGCGCTCTGGCTAACGCAGTTGAGGCCAGGGATGTCTATACCCGGGGGCACACCGAAAGGGTCTGGTATTTGGCTGAATCTTTGGCCAAACAGCTCAGTTGGGGGGAGGAGAAGATAATCGAGGTCAGAATGGGAAGCATTCTCCACGACATCGGCAAGATCGGGGTACCGGACCAAATCCTGAACAAACCAGCCCCTTTGACCTCGAAGGAATTCGACATTATGAAGATGCACACCGTACAGGGTGCAAAGATTCTGGAGGGAATCTCCTTTTTGAAACCAGCCTTACCCTATATTCTCTACCATCACGAGAGATACGACGGAAAAGGGTATCCTAAGGGTTTGGGGGGAGAGGATATACCCATGGAGGGAAGGCTCATGGCAGTGATCGACAGCTTCGATGCCATCACCTCGGAACGTCCCTACCGGAAGAGAAGAGGTCTGAAAATAGCGGTAGATGAGATAAAAAGATGCTCGGGAACTCAGTTCGATCCATTTGTGGCTGAGGCATTTCTAAATGCCTGGGAATCCCATGTTTTCGATAAAAGGAGGTTGGTGATAAGAGAAAAGATTAAAAAATCTAAAGTTTTAACCCGAAAGAAGCAAAAAAGTGTATCGTTTTAAGACATTTTAAAAATATATTTCGTATATTAGATAAATTTTCTGTTGACATAAAAAAATTAAAGAATATATTGAAAGTCTAAAGGGAAACAATTTTACTACAATTTAGTTTTCCACAGGATTTTTCTTTTAAGAAGTTACACCTTTGTAAGGATTATAAATATTTGAATTTAAAAGAGAATCGGAGGGACAGGATATGAAAAAGGAGATCGAAAAACTCGATTACGAAATTACAGGGCTGAACAACAACATCGGAACCTTCCCCATAGTGGGTGAAGACATTCATTTCCCCCTGGTGGGGCAGTTGGTTTTAGTGACCACGGTGAACCGGGATAAGGTTCCCAATGTTGCGCCAAAGTCCTGGATATCGATTTTCGCTTCCAAACCAGCGATAGTGGGATTCGGATGCAACATGAATCACGATACTGCAAGGAACATCCTTTCCACCGGCGAGTTCGTGGTCAACATCCCCGGAGCGGAATTGGCCAAGAAAATCTGGAAAGCGGCTGAGATCAAGGGTAACCACAAAGACGAGATCAAAAAAATCGGGCTGACCCAGATGAAGTCCAAAAAGATCTCATCCCCCCGCATTGCCGAGTGTAAAGCTCATCTGGAATGCGCTCTGGACTGGACCAAAAAATACGGGGAGCAGATTATCATCTTCGGGAGGGTTCTTTTGGCATCGATCGACAAACAGGCAGCCGAGGGGAGCTTAGAGGACCGGTATAAATATCTCAAGATAATTACTCACCTGGATGAGAATGCCTACGGAGTGATTAAGGAAGCCAAAAGGGTCAAGTTGTAACCACAATCTTGACACAAAATATCCCAACATAAGCAAGAATTGGGGGTACACGTAGTTTCCCATAAACGTTAACTTGAAGATGTAGTGGAAGGCCGTCAAGGTCAAGAGACTTCAGCCTTCCACAAAAATGGAGGTCTAAAGACCTCCTCTACATTCTAATATCGCACTACCTTAGCCCAGATTGACTTAAACCTGGCGAAACAAAGACTCTCTCAGGATATCATTGCGATCCTGCCCTTGGCGGGGGAATCAATCCTTATGCAGTAAAATTCTTCGGGAGCTATCATTCAAGTTGGTCAAGGGTGCCCCACCCTTGACCAGCGTGGTGGCGGGGTAGGGGTACCCCGCCATAACATCCAGTCAGATCTTATGGGTAGCCCAGCTTGCCCTCACTAACCATAAGGCAACATTGGTGAGGAAAACCATTGAGACAATGTTAAATAAAATAAAGTAGCGTCAGGAGTTTTTTCCTGACGCCACTGATTAAGAGGAGGTCTTTCCTTGACCCGAGAGTGAGGATTCAAAAACCAATGCTTCTATTGGGAAGTGGCTTTCTTTAAAATCCTTTACATTTTTAGTTTTACCTACAACAGTTCAACTCGAATCCAAGTCTGTCGAAGCGTTTATGATAAACAAATATAATCATTATGTGAAGTATTGTCAAGCAAAATATGAGTATATAGCCTTATTTTATCGGAATCGGGGTGAAGCAGAGGATAAATATACCCAGGGCGAGCCAGCCTGTAATTTTTCTTTTGTTATCCAGAGGAATGGAATCGTTTAAAGTGGGTGGATGTGCTAAGTTTAAGACAAAGAGCCCCAATCCTGCCCACAGAAGCCAGCCCATCCAGAAATAACCTAAAGGTATCAAAGCCAAAACAACATACCTTGAAACCTTTCTTTGATTTTTGCCCAAAAGGGCATAGGTGATATGACCCCCATCCAGCTGGCCTATAGGCAGAAGGTTAAGCATAGTGACGAAAAGGCCTGCCCAACCTGCAAAAGCGGTAGGGCTCAAAACCACCTGATATCCCTCAGGCACGTTTAGAAACAGCTTGGACAGAAATAGAAAGATCAACGAATCGCCCAGGATAAAGCTGTTCTCCGAGACCTCAGCCACTACCTCCGAGGTTAAAAGGCCAATTATCACCACAAAGATGGATATGATAAATCCAGCTATGGGACCGGATGCGCCCACGTCCAGAAGGTTTTTTCTAGATTTAAAGGGGGACTTTGATTTTATTACCGCTCCGAACGTTCCCAGAATAGTAGGTCCGGGAATGAAATAGGGGAGGCTGGTTTTTATTTTGCTCCTCTGGGAGAAGAAATAATGACCGAACTCGTGAAATAGTAAAATCAACATCAGAGGGACTGCGAAGGAAGCACCATATCGAATCAGAAGAGGATCTGAGATTATGTTTTTGTTCTCAAAAAGAACTGCCCCAACCGAAAAGGTGGAAAGGAGAGTAAGCATGAACAAAAAAATGTTGAACCAGGGTATTTTTGTTCTGGTATCTTTTACGTTTTGCAGCTCCAGTATTACCTGTCCGTTGTTGGGTTCAAATGAGGTTTTAAATCCCAGGGATAAAAGTCTTTGAGATGCAGTATCTTTCCAGTAAGGATCGAAATCGAAAGGCTTTCCCACGATCATTATATCTTTTCCATCATGATAGGCACCGGTGACTATCATCACATCCAGAAGAGCCTTGCGGCAGTCCTCGATTTCTTTTTTCAGCTTAATTTTATCTGCTCTCACGAAAACATCTCCAGCAATTTTTCAATTCTTTTAATCAGCTCATTTTTTGAGATAACCTGTTCTAGATTTAAAAAGTATATCTCGAAGTAATGATCTTTTTGTTCTACCGGTTTTGCCACATAGGCAATGGTTTTCCCGTCAGGAGAAAAACAGGGATATTTTTTATCCATTCCATCGAAGGTGAGTCTTCTCTCTTGCGTTCCGTCGGAGTCCATCAGGTAGAGCTCATCGGCTTCATCCCGATTGGAGATAAATGCTAACCTTTCGTCATCCGGGGAAAAGGAAGGGAAAAAATCTTCATTTTCCAGACCGGAAAGACACTTTAAGTTTTCGCCGTCTTTGTCCATCAGATATATTTTTCTTTGGGCAAATCCAGCATCGAAAAGTATTTTTTCCCCATCGAAGGAAAAGGAGGGGTAAAACGGAAGAGGCGGACTTGTTTTTGGCAACAGTTTTTCCTCGCACTGGTACAGGCTTTTGACTTTCTTGGTATCCAAATCCATAACGCATATTCCCCCGTATTGATCCGAGACGAAAAGAATCTTTCTGTTATCCGGTGAGAAGGAAGCTAAAGCATCGTAGACATCGTTTCGGGTCAATCTCTCTTCTTCTCCACTATGCAAATCTTTCACAAATATGTCCCGGTCGTAGTTGAAAACCAAGCTATCTGTTCTGGGAGTTATGTTTTCTTTTTCATAAGCGATTTTTTTTCCATCTTTTGAGAAAGAGGGGAACTTCTCTGAGGAGTCCTTTGAAGTTAAACACATTTTTTCTTTTCCCTGAGTGTCCATAACAAATATCTTGCTTTTCTTAACCAATCTTTTTTTTAAACCATAATCCTCCAAGAGAAATGAGGTGTCGGAGTGAAAAGCAACTTTTTTCCCATCCGGTGAGAATCTTGGAGCGAAGTCCGCAACCAGATCATTGGTTTTTCTTTCGATTTTAAATCTTCCACCGGTTAAGTCAGCTATCTTTTCTGTTGTTTCTTTTTTATCCGAGTTTTTCAAAACGAAAAGAAAGTCAAAAAGCGCTTTTCTCTTTTCGTCTTTTTGCCATTTCTCCTTTGCTTTCTCGAATCTGACATCGCATAGAAGTTCTTTTACCTTTTGGCTTTCCGGATTTAACTTAGATGCTTTTTCGCACTGATACTCAGCCAGCGAGAGTTCATTTTTTTTAAAGTAGGCTGAAGCCAAAAAGAAGTGGATTAAAAAATCACCAGGATTTTTTTTTAAAGCAGAGGAAAGTAAGGTGATCACAGAATCGGGATTTCCCTTCTCCAGAAAGTCCTTTGCTAAAGCGATTTCTTTTCCTCTTTCGGAGAACGAGGGATCAAAGGGGAAAAACTGGTTTTCGGTTTTTAAGAAAATTACCAATACCAGAGCGCAGAAAAGAAAAATGGCAAAAAAGAGAAATGGATTTTTCATATCGTTAATATACGAAAAAGAGGGAGTAAAAGGCTGAAAAGAGCCGATCATCCTGAAAGAAAAATAGCATTGGCTTTAGCTGGCAGGTAAATGTCACTGTAATTTGCAATGTAATATTCTATTTAAGATCAAATCGAATATTGAAATCCAGCTTGCTAAAGAATAAAAGAATCAATAGATTATTTCTGTTACGGGATTCACTCATTGAGATGTATTAGAAAAGCTCAGGTTTTGTGATTGGGGTAAAAAATATATGTTATTCAATCGGGATTATGAGTAAACCTTCGATTTTTAAAAGAATTTTTGATTTAACAACTGATAAGGCATTGTTCATTGGACTTTTGATACTTCTTTTTGGAGTTCCCATCATCTTTTCCCCTTATACCCAGTGCACCGTTTTTTTGATAAAGACAGTGTTTTTTCAGACGGTTGTTTTCGCCCTTTTTATATTACTGGTGGCAGGGAAGCTTTTAAGAAAAGAGTCCTTTGTCTCTATACCCCTGAAAGTACCTCTGTTTTTGTTTTTGTTGCTTGGATTTCTATCGTTTTTCCGCACTCCTTATCACCATGCTGTGTTAGAGGAGCTTTTAAAATTTCTGTCATATTTTTGCCTTTACGTTTTGGTTCTGGAGACGGTAAGAGATTCCAAAAGGAGGAAGGTTGTAATAAATGCTTTGATCTTCGTGACCCTGGCTGTTTGTGTTTACGGAATTCTTCAGCGAGTGGGATTTTATCTTTTTAACTGGGTTCCAGCATCTGGATTCAGGATATCGTCTTTTTATGGAAATCCCAATCTGTTGGCCACACATTTAGTGGCTGTTATTCCACTTCTGTTTGTTCTCATCTTAAAAAAGCTCAACTGGACAGGAATTATGGCTGGAGCTACCTTGGGATTAGCTTTGGTATGCTTGATCTTCACCGGTACAAGGAGCAGTTGGATCGGTTTTGTCGGGTCTTTGGTATTTTTGTTCTTTTTGCTCAGGTGGGTTAAGACATTTAAACTGAATTGGAAAGCCTTACTTACGCTGGGGATAATTTTTTTGATCGTGTTGTCAATCATAATAATCAACTGGGATATCATAGCTGGAAGAATATCTCAAATGATTAGTTTTTCCGGAAGTGTGTCCATCAGAATACACCTCTGGGAAGTGACTTTTGATTTGATTAAATCCGCACCCATTTTAGGAACCGGATTGGGGACTTTTCCTGTTGAGTTTTCAAGATTCAAATATCCTGATTTCAATCTGGAGGTGCCCATCGAAAACATTCTGAATGCTCATAACGAATATCTTGAGATTTTAGCGGAGATGGGGATTTTAGGATTGGTAATTTTTCTGTGGTTTTTATCTGGCTTTTTCGGTTATGCATTCAGATATATAAAAAATAAAAAAGAACAACGCCTTATCGTTTCCGGTTTGATATCCGGAGTAACCGCAGTCCTGGTGGGTTCTCTTTTTAACTTGGGATTGAGATGGACGGGTTCAGCCTTTATCTTTTGGTTTTTAATTAGCTTCACTTTGAGTATGATCTCCAATGAACAGAAATCAAAGAAAACTCCCACAAAACAAAAGAAGATCACCCTTTTGCATCCTGTGATTTATGCAATGGCTATATTGGCGATTTTTCTAATTGCCTTTTGGCATATAAGAATGTATCAAGCCAATGTCCATCTGTCGAAAGGTGAGAGCCTCTTGAGAAAAGGAAAGAAAGCTGAAGCGATCTCTGAGCTTGAAAAATCGTGGGATAAAAATCCTTTTTGTGAGGTGGCGGTTTACCTTTTAGGCTGCCTTAACCTTGAGCAGGAGAGGTTTGAAGAAGCCAAAAGCTGGTTTGAAAGGTTAGAAAAATTATCTCCCCATTTTACCAACGTCCACGAATGGAAAGGCCAACTCTACTTCAGATTGAATGAATTGACCATGGCGGAAAGGGAATACAGGTTAGCCACCAAATACCGTGGAACGATTTTCAACCACGACATGCTTGGCAAGATATATTTTTTGGAAAAAAGATGGGATCTGGCAATCGAGCAGTTTGAGTTCGTCTGCCAGAAAGGTTCTGAGTTGTTGAAAACTTCACCTGAACCACCCAGGAATAAAACACTTGAGCTTAAACCAGAATACAAAGAGAAGTATGAGGTAACTTGTGCCTTTATATACTGTGCCAGTTGTTATTATCAGCTGGGTGAATATTTGAAGACAATTCAAAAATTAGAGCAGATAGAAAAAGAACCTTTGACATCACCCCAGATAAACTCGGTGGTTCAACTCTATGTCAAGATAGCCTGGAAATACGCCCAGAGAGAGGTAAATTTGGATCTGGCAGTAAAACTTTGCCATAAAGCTTTTGAATTTGAATTCTCCCACCCGGAGATGATTCATAATACTTTTGCCTGGGTATATTTCAAGAAGGGAATGTTTAAAAAGGCAAAAGAGCAGATGCAAAAAGCTTTAGAGCTTTCCCCGGAAAACCAAAGATACAGAAAGCATCTTTCGATAATGGAGGATGCTTTAAGAGGTAAGTTTAAAAAAGTAAAGATGGGGGATTTTGAAGAATAGATGGTATATGGCTAACTAAGAGGGATTAAGAGATTTATCCAGTGGTCGAATATTTGTGTAGATATTTTATTTCTCCAGAAGAATGATCGGATTTAAAAGCATTGCCTGAATATTTTTAAAAAATAGTTGCGGATATATAACTTTTCGTATTATATTAAATAAGATGCCGAAGTGGTGGAACTGGTAGACGCGCTGCGTTCAGGGCGCAGTGTCCGAAAGGGCATGTGGGTTCGAATCCCGCCTTCGGCATTTTTAGTTTCCTCGTTTTCAACAACTTAACTCCCAAGTTTAACAATTATTTATATTTTATCTCATTTGATTTGTTTTTGTGAGCCTTCAAAAACAGGAGAGATTCTTGCCAATACATTGGTTCCCTAATCAATAGGAAACAGATGCACAAGTCAATCTGCTCCCTTTAGTTGAGTTAATACAACAATGACAAACCTAAGGTTCGAAAAATCCGCTTCCTGCTAAGAGGGATCGCAATGTACCCTCTCCGATTTTTATTTCGTACCTGAAATATCCCAATGGGTCGATCTCCTTTCGTCTAAGTTTTGGTTAAGGAACGATGGGTGGCTCTGCATGTGCCTGACGCATCATTAAGGCATCGGTCTCATCGATTTCTCCCTGGCTTGATGAAGAACTCCCTGAGCTAATTTTAGGCATACATACCTTAACCAACAAAGATTCGAAGACATCTTTAGGCCATGTGGTGAAGGCTACATGGTACTCATCCCTTAGCTTCCTCCAATCTTCCGGTGTTAATTTTGGCATTAATCTCACCTCCTTTTTTCTCACTCTTTTTGCAATCCCCCTCTAAGCAGGAACCGGATTAATGGTCTTTTATAGTTCTTCCAGTCGCTTCTTAGTTTCAATCAACTCGGGCAGATTTTCATCTGCATCTTTCCAGATTTCCAAAAATTTTTGAAAATGGTTTCTTGCCTTTTCTTTTTTATCCATTTTCTGGTAAACCAATCCAAGGAGATAATGAGCTTGTGCGTAATTTGGATTATATTCAAGCACAGCCTCGAAATTTTCTATTGCTTTATTCAATTCTCCTATCTTAAAATAAGCCTCTCCCGATGCATTAACAAAAAATATACGGTCTAAAGACTTAATATTAGCTGCCTGGTTGAAATACTCCAATGACTGCTGATAAAGGCGTTTACTAAGGTATACCTCACCTAAGAGATGGTAATAATATGATTTTGACTCCTCTACGTTCGTTTTTTCCATTAATTCTTCAATGGCTAAGATCTCAGATTCAGCTTGATCGAACATTCCTTTTTTTACAAAAATCAACCCCTGGATCCAGTGGGCTTCAATCATCTGCGGATCATGTTCCAAGGATTGCTTACATTGCTGAATAGCCTTTGAATAATCATCCTTTAAATAATAGAGTCTGCCTAAATAAAAACGCGCTTCTGCCTGTTTGACTTCACCTGCAGATAAAGTAAGATATTGTTCGTAAGAACGCAGTGCCTGGTCATACATACCTTTTGCCACATAAGTTTCTCCAAGAAGCATTGAGGTGAGTGGAAGGTCGGGTTTTATTTTGAAGGCACGTTGTAAACTTGTTATCCCCTGATCATAATTACCGACGATTAAGTTGAAGTCTCCTAAAACAACCAGGGGATAAGCCTGATTGGGCAATAGAGCAGCGTATTTTTCGAACGCGGCATGGGCTTTCTTCAACTTCCCCTGGCGGAGATAAGCCCAGCCGAGGAGGTTGTAGGCGAAACTGCTGTAATGGGTGACTCCTTGAGGATCAAGCTTTAATACCTTCTCCAACTCAGCTATACCCTCATCAAACATCATTTTCTTCTGATAATAAACCGTTCCAAGATCGCCATGAGCACCGATGTTTTGTGGATTTATGCTTATCAATCTTTGATAGAATTTGATCGCTAAATCCCAATCGTGCTTGAAATAAGATTCCAGTGCGAGAGTTTCAACTAATTTTTCCTCATCTAATCTTCCAGAAAATCTTTTTACTTTCTCAATGGTCTCTAAAGCCTTGGATTTTTCACCAATAGTATAATATTGACGTGCTAAAGCATTGTAAGCATCTATAAAAGTCGTATCTAAAGCCACTGCTTTCTCTAAGTTGTCGATTGCCTCTTGGTTATGCATCTGGAAGGCTGCTTCCCATCCAGTGAAATAATATTTGTATGCTTCCAAAGAGGTGGTTGTTAGTTCCCCTATATCCTTCCTCTCTTTTTGTATGTCTCTTATGGAAATCTCCATTGTTTTTTTTATCTTATCCGTAAGATCGTCCACCAAATGCCCTAAGATACTATCTTCTCCCTTTCCTGTAACTCTATAAGGTGGTGCTAAGAGCCTCTTTGTATCAACATCCAGCACCTGGGTATTAAGCACGAACGTATTACCGCTTTTCATGATGCTTCCCAATATCATGACGTGAATACTCGCCAATTTGCACAAATCAAATCCTACGGAAGCATCAATGATTTCCATATCTTCAAAACCAAGTGATTTTAAGAGATCAAACATTCGCTGGAAGGTCATGGCTTGCAGATATCTGGACTGATTGAGGTCGGTAATTAACATATCTGCCAAAACCTTACGCAGGTAGTCATATCTATCGTCACCGGTCTGATTGTCAAAAAACATCACGCCAATAGGAATCTTTCTGGGAATTTGCACCTCCCGCTGACGTATAGTCAACACCATCAAAATTACTGTTAATAACAGAGCTAGGGATATGATTACTACCCTTGTTTTTATTGTTTTTTTTCTTTTAATTCTCGGTTTCTTAGTTATTACAAGTTCATCCTCCACTACCTGCAAATCGGCAAATAGCTCATCTGTGCTTTGATACCTCTTAGCTGGGTTCTTTTCCAAAGCTTTATTTACAATCGCATTCAGACTTTCCGGTATCTCTTTATTCAATTCAACAATCGGTTTAGGGTCTTCATTTAAAATGGAATAAATTATCGCCTGTTCATATTCACTCTTGAAGGGTAACTGCCCGGTGAGCATCTCATACAGGATAACACCCAAAGACCAGATATCTGTGCGAGGATCTACTGCTTCTCCACGTGCTTGCTCCGGCGACATATAGGCTACTGTACCCATGGTCGTGTCTGTTTTGGTGATTGTGGTTCGACCAGATAATTTTGCTAAGCCAAAATCCATAATTTTAGCTTGTCCCTTGGAGGTCACCATGATGTTTTCACTCTTAACATCCCTATGCACTACCCCTTGTTCATGAGCCGCCTGCAGACCCCCCACAATCTGAATAGCAATGTTCAGAGCATCATCCATCTTCAGAGGACCTGATGCAATTCTGTCTTTGACACTTTGACCTTCAACGCAGGCCATCGAAATGAAGGTTTCTCCTGAAGCTTCATCAACTTCGTAGATGGTACAGATATTAGGATGATCCAATGCTGCAGCAGATTGCGCTTCATGGATAAATCGGATTCTTTCCTCTTCGGTTCCCAGAGCTTGTGGGGTTAGAAATTTCAGGGCCACGGTGCGTTTCAGTTTAGTGTCGTAAGCTTTGTAGACTACACCCATTCCACCTTCGCCAAGTTTTTCCAGGATTTTGTAATGAGATATGCTTTTACCTATCATTTTAATACGAAATACCTCCTATTGACATTTTACTAAAAAATAAACTGTTGTCAAGCATAAAATAAGGGATGGAGCTAACAGTACTGACAGTTCTGGGAGTTCCCAAATTCCGTGTTAGATGCTTTTACCGCACTCAGGGAAAGGGTTTCTCCCTCAAGTTACAAAAACGTTGAATAAGATTTTAAACCTAAAAATAGTTGTTTACTATAATATTGAGGAAAGTGAATGTTGTAATTCTCTACAACTCTCAATTAACTGTATTAACACAAAAGAAACAAAGTAAGCAGCATGGTAGGTACAATTGGGGGTTAGTTGATTCATTGATAAGCTGTTAAGGGTAACTACTATATCTGTTCTTCTAGATTGAATGAAGTAATATTTAGATGGAAATCTTGGCGTGATTTCTCACAGGCTGATTCATAATCAAACTTAAGGATTAGGGGGTAAATACCCCCGTGTTTCAATTTGTTTCAATTCGGATTGTGTTTCTTGGGTCTTTATGGGCTACCGCAAAAAGATTAAGTTTTCGTTTCTCTTTGCAATAGCCATCCATATATAATTTAGAAACAGTGTCTAAAAGGGTTTAAATCCCAAGTCCGGTATTTTTAATTTCCTCATTATCGATGTTTTATACTTATAGTATTTCTGTTTTAAACTTTATTTCATTTCTCTCGCCCATCTGGCTTTAGGCTGTCCTATGATCATGATAAAGTTAGGAATTTCTACATGAGGAGATTATTTCTTTGAGCTTTGAAATTTTGAACTAATTCGGAAATTTAAGCTCCCTATAAAAAGGCAGCTAAGAAAAAAGATACAGTTTTACTTTGAAATAATTCATATAAACCCTAAAATTTAACTTGACAAAACATTATAAATTGTTATATTTAATAAAGAAATATTTAAGAAAGGAGATAGGCACCCCCAATTTTTTGTTAGGATTTTTTTAGTATCTTTAACCTAACAAAAAGAAAGGAGTCAGAGATGTTTAATCTGACTACTAAGTTTTATGGGGGGATTTTTATATCCTTTTTTCTTTTAATCCTCTTAATCTCATTCACCATCTCTCATACGGATCCTCTTACGCAAGCAGATACTTTCTACTGGCGAGGAGACGTTAACCTAAATGAATATGCATTTGAGATTTCTGATGTGATTTGTTTTAGACCGTGTTTTCTAAGCGGTCATCTTTGCACCTACGATCAAATTGGAATCGACAATTATTGGTACGGGATCTCAATTCAAGCGAGTGATGTCAATTTCGACAACATCCCTTTGACCCTCTCGGATTTTGTTTTCATTGCAGAGGTTGTAAAAAATGAAGCATTGCCCTGGGATACCGTATCCCCATCGGATGATACGGTTTATGTGGATACTGCCACGAATGGAAACCAGATCATTGTTTCTTCTACTTCCCCGGATACCATCGGGGGGATAGTATTGGTCTTCAGCTCAACCTCTGATATCTCTAATTTGGTTAACCACTCTGATATGGCCTTCGACTGGCACCAGGAGTCCGGACAGCTCAGAGTCCTGCTCTGGTCTTTGTTCCCCGGCGAGATGCCCGTTCCTCCTGGCACGGTCGAGCTTTTTTCATTCGAATGCGATGGCAAGGTTGTAATAGACAGTCTGGCTGCGGCAAACTCCAGAGCAGGAGAAATGCACTGTCCCTTTACCTTATGCGGTGACGTGAATGTGGATGGTTATATAGACTTATCTGACGTTATCTATTTGGCGAATTACTATCTCGAAGGTGGAGATTCACCTCCAGATCCAATCTGGCGAGCCAATGCTAATGGTGATTATGTGATTGATCTTTCGGATGTGATATATTTAGCTAAATTCAAGTTAACAGGCGGTCCACAACCTCATGGATGTGGATTCTATGAGCCTTGAGTTTTAAACAATGAGGCCCCTTGTTAGGGATGTGAAGTTTATTCTTGGGATCAACAGATGATTTTTACAATCATTTTGGCCCCTTTTTGGATTTTATAAAAGATGTCGTAGGCAATTATAAATCAAAGGGGTAGGATGGAAAACGTCCTACCCCTGTTTAATTTAATTGACTAAAAACTGCGATTTGGTCCTTCCTTTTAAATTCAGGGTAAGGAATAAAATTTTTACTCAATTAAATCTTTTTATAAAAATCAGTTGACGAGAAATCTTTTTATATTATATTCATAAACTGAAATTTGGGGAAAATTAGGAAAAAACAAAAGGAGACGGATATGAAGGTAAATACATATATCAAGATTGTGCTTATACTTTTGAGCTTTTCAATATCGATTAACAGTTGTACCAAGAAGAAGACCGAGAAACAACTTTTTACCGAGGCTGATTCTCTTTTGGCTGTGGGGGAACATCAGGCTGCACTGAAAGCTTATCGGGAGATTGTCAAACTCTATCCACAAACTCCCGGTGTTCCCAAAGCGCTTTTTTTGATGGGGATTATCTATTTAGATAATTCTAAGGATGAAAAAGCAAAAGAAGTTTTTAAGAAAATCTTAAAAGAAAATCCTGACTATGATCTGGAAAAGGAGTTTTACGATTTTGCTCAGGAGAGCCAGAACAGCGGAAAGCCTGAGCTGGCAATTGACCTTTATCAACAAACAATTGATTTTTTCCCGGAAAGCTCCAATAAGTACAAAGCTTTGTTTTTAACCGGTTTCGTATATTCAGAACAATTGCAAGATTACGATAAGGCAAAGGAGGCTTATCAGAAGGTTATGGATTACTACCCGGATTGCGATTTAGCTGATGATGCTAAGTTTATGCTTGAAAACCTTGGATCTGATTCTCTACCTAAGGAAGTGAAATGAAGATAATGTAAATTCAATATTTCCTGTTGTTGGTACTTCGCTTGTAGCTATCGAAACTTACCTGGATTTTTGAACCAAGTATGGGGCTTTTGCCTAAGTCTACAAATATCACCCTCCCTGTCCCCGGCGGTCAGGCCGGGAAATGAAGTGAAGGGTCTATTATTTTGCAGTAAAAATGAGATTCTTCCTCCCGTTGTTAGCGGGACTCAGAATGACAAAATGGGGTTGAACAACAATCCCGTATTTTAAATAAAAGGCAAGGCTTTTTGCCTTGCCCTCCAAGAAGTGAGGATTTTATTTTTCAAAAAACTCCACTTTTTCGAAATCCTCCCACTCGACAGTATATTCCCTTCCGTTCTCCGATATGAAGATTCCCTTGTTTTCATCATTGACATCGTTGGAGTCTTCCAGAGTAAAGGTCTTTCCGTTTTTTAAGGTTACCTCCGCTCCCCAGAAGGAACGCTTTTTGATCGATTTTATCTGACCGAATTCCAACATAACTTCCAGGTCCTGGTAATCACCGTTGAGCATCTCCCAGGTATATTCCTCGTCATCGTCCCAGGTTATGAAGCCGGTATAAGAATCTCTGTCCTCGGTATAGACTGTTCCGTAAAGGCGTTTTCCCCCATCGTATTCATCGTAATTTTTAATATATCTTTCTCCCACATCTAAAAATTCCAGCTCGTCAAAATCTCCCCACTTTACCTCAACCCTTCCGAAATTTGGATCCTCAACCAAAATCCCCCGGTTGGAGGAGTTAACGTCGTTGGTTCCACTTAAGTTGAGTTTAACTCCATTCTTTAAATAAACCAAGGCTGAGCTACGGGAGTGGCGCTCGATCTTTTTTATATTTCCGAAAGGTATCTCCCAGTCTCTTCGGTCCTCTTCTCCGTCCAGGATATCGGTGGAGAAAATCTCATCCTGATCCCAGGTGATGAACCCCACGAACTCTTCGCCGTCTCTGGTGGTAAGCCTTCCGTAGAGTCTTTTTTTATCATCCTGGGGCAGATCTTCCGGTTCATTTTCGAAAACCACCTTATCCAGATCCTCCCAATCCAATTTGACTGTCCCATAATCTGGATCCAATACCACGATCTCCCTGACCGAGCTCCCGATATCGGTACTGTAACCTTTGACCTTGATGTTATCACCGGATTTAAGATATATGGTTGCCTTGTTGCTGGAGCGAGGTCTTATGGATTGAATGTGCCCGAACTTGATCCCCATGGAGGCGCTGGAGTATTCCCCACTTTTGCTCCAGCTTATCCGGATTCCAAATATCACGATATCCTCTTCTTTATCCCGCCCTTCGGAGTGGGGAGTACGATAGCTTTTAGTGCAATCGAGTATGTCCTCCCATATTCCTTCGTTTTTATCCCATGTTATTCTACCCTGGTAGACCTCCCCGTCCTCGGTATAGATCCTGCCGTAGATTCTTCCTGTGGCAGGAAAAATATCGGATACAACCCAAAAGGTTAAAAGAAGAAAGAAAATATAAGTTGTTATCACCTGCTTAGTCATGTTGAATCCTTTGTTTAAAGTCCTGTGCAAACAAAAATTCGTTTGCTTTTTATCTCATTTCCTTTTAAAATATATGGATAAAAGGAATAAAAGGTTTCAAAAAAATTGATAATGCTACAATATATTGTTTTTTTAGGTTGACAATAACAAAATGTTGTATTATTTATTTCAAAAAGCCTCAGGAGATAGTCTTGAAAGTAGTTTTGCAAAGGGTTAAGGAAGCATCGGTTGAGGTAGACCAGAGGAAGGTGGGTGAGATAGGAAAGGGATTGACACTCCTTGTTGGAGCAAAAAACGGTGATACTGAAAAGGACTGTTCCTATTTAGCAGATAAAGTTGTTAACTTGAGAATCTTCGAGGATAACCAGGGCAAGATGAACCTTTCCGCTCTGGATATGAAAGCTGAAATCCTGGTTATCTCCCAGTTCACCCTCTACGGTGATGCATCCAAGGGCAGAAGGCCAAGCTTTACCGGGGCTTTGGAACCCAGGGAAGCGGAAAGGCTTTATTTGAAATTTGTCCAGCTTTTAAAAGAAAAAGGATTGAGGGTAAAGGAGGGGATTTTTGGTGCTAAGATGTTAGTTAAAATTTTTAACTGGGGTCCGGTCACATTCATTCTCGAGAGCAGATGAATCTTTTAAAGAAACTATGTTTAATTAATCAATATGAACACTGAGAAGCTTAAGAGTTCAAAAAGGTTTCAGATTTTAAAAGATGTTAAGCTGATTTTAGCTTCGAGTTCCCCGAGGAGAAAACAGATATTGAGAAGGGAGGGGTTTGAGTTCGAGGTTTTGATCCCCAGGCACGTCGAGGTGAAGGATATATCTTCGGATCCTGTATCCCACGTGCTCAGACTTTCAAAAGAAAAGGCTGAATCGGTTCTGGATAAGGTTAAAGGTGGTTTGATCCTGGGAGCGGATACCATCGTGGTTCTTGAGGGTAAGATATTGGGAAAGCCAAAAGACAAAGACGAAGCTTTTCTTATTCTCAATAGATTAAGCGGTAAGACTCACCAGGTTTACACCGGAATAACCTTGATCCATAAAGAGACCGGGAAAAACAGATCGGATTACGACTGCACCAGGGTGAAATTCAACCAGTTAAAAAAAGAGGAGATTTTAAATTACATAGCTACTGGAGAACCCATGGATAAAGCCGGAGCTTACGGGATTCAAGGGATGGGTGGTTTTCTGGTGGAGGGTATTCAGGGTGAGTTGGATAACGTTATTGGGCTTCCAGTGAAGAGCTTAAAGAGGCTTTTGGTAGAATTCAATTCAGGTTAAGAAATGAAAAGCATAGGAATATATCTGAGATCTCAGAGGAGATTAAAGGGTTTCAGGATATCCAAGATAGCGGATGAGCTGAAAATAAAGCCTGAATATATTAAGGCTATGGAGAATGACAGGTTAGACCTGTTGCCCACCAAGGCTCATCAGAGGGTCTTTCTTAAATCCTATGCTGAATTCTTAGGAGTCGATTTCGAGAAGATCAAAGGGAAATTTATCGATAAAGGGGAGGGGATCAAAGAAAAACAGGATATCTATGAGGTTGAGCCTCCTAAAGCTGGTGGAAGTTTGCTCCACCTCTTTTTAGGACTGGTCTTGGGTTTTGTAATAGTTGGATTTTTTCTCAAATTCGCTGAATTGGAGGAGTTTACTTTCGAATCTGAGATAAATCCAGAGGTTTACGGTCCTTTTCCTGTTGAGGAAGAGATTACGCCCGTGGTTCCCCCCTTTTTTCCCGAGACGGAGGATGGAATGCTTTTAAGGCTGGAAGCCTTTGAAAACAGCTGGCTTACTGTGGTGGGGGATGGTGTGAATTTATTTAAAGGCATTATTGGCAAAAATACAGCTATGGATTTTCCTGCAAAAAACGATTTTGTAATCCAGATGGGTAGACCGGAGGTTTTAAGGGGATTTGTAAACGGACAGATTTTAAAGCCATTTCATTTAAATGAAAGTTCCAAGAGACTGGAGTTGAACACAAAAAACTACAAGTCGTTTTTGGACAGCACTTATATTCCAAAAGCCGAACCGGAACAAAAAGAGGATAGAGTTGAGGAATAAGCTTTTATTTAATATCCTGGTGAAAAATCTTGTGGTTTTGAAAACGAGGCTTTTTTTCAATCCGAAAGTGCTTTCGTTTTGTGAGGTTTTAAATAAAGCAAAAAGGGTTTTGATTCTTCTTCCAACCAAAGCAGAGTCGTTTCCCAAAGCTTTGAACCATCTGGGCTCTTTAAGTGCTTTTGTTTCCGATTCAGAAAAATTTTTATTTCTGCCTTTTCAGCAGGAGGGATTCTCGTCCCATCTGAAAAATTACAGAATGATAATTTTGAAAAAATCAGATCTGAATTGGTTTTCCTTGCCAAACAAAGAATTTATCCAGAGGCTGAAAAATCTCAGGTTTGATATTACCATAGATCTGGATCTGGAGAAAAACTTTTTGAATTCCTATCTATCGTTTCTCTCCGGTTCGCCACTGAGAATAGGGGTAAAAAACAAGGCGGGATTGCCATTTTATAATTTCGAGATCTCTTTGTCTGAGGATGAAAGATATCTGGACGAATTATATGAATCTTTTACTGAGACGCTGATAAAATTCAATAACTTCAAAGAAGAGATGAGGTAGGTTTGTATTTATCGAAAATTTCCCTTTTAGGATTTAAATCCTTTCCTTTCAAAACCGAGATAATCTTGGATAGCGGTATGACGGCTATAGTGGGACCCAACGGATGCGGAAAGACTAACATCCTGGATGCTATCAGATGGGTTCTGGGGGAGCAAAAAACCTCGGTTCTGCGCGGGGAGAGAATGGAAGAGGTCATATTCAACGGGACCAAAGAGCTTAAACCCCTGGGGATGGCGGAGGTCTCCCTGACCATCCAGAACCAATCCCGGATTTTACCAGTGGAATACAGTGAGGTTGAGATAACCAGGAGATATTTTCGATCGAATGAATCGGAGTTCTATTTAAATAAGGTTCCCTGCAGATTAAAGGACATCGTTGATCTTTTCCTGGACACCGGTGCAGGTGCACATTCCTATTCCATGATTCAACAGGAGATGATCGATTCCCTTTTATCCCCCAATGCGGAGGAGAGGAGATTTCTATTCGAGGAAGCAGCTGGAATCTCAAAATACAAGAAAAAAAGAAAAGAGACCCAGAGAAAACTTCTTGCCACGGAAAATGATATCCTGAGAATCAAAGATGTCATAGCTGAGGTTCAAAGACAGGTTAACTCTCTGAAAAGGCAGGCTCACAAAGCAAAGAGGTTCAAAGAACTGAAGGATGATCTGAAAAAGATGGAGTTGATACTATATGAGGATAAATACAAGGGCTTGAGCTTTTCCCTGGATGGGATTGACCAGAAATTGAAAGAAAAGGATGGCGAAAAAGACAATATTGGAAAAAAAATAGAAGAGAAAGATGAGAAATTAAATACTCTTAAAGCTGAACTCTTGCAGAAGGAAAAGGAGCTTTCAACCTTTCAGGAGAAGGAGTTGTTTTTGTCGGAGAGCTTTCAACAACTGGAGACTGAGATCTTATTAAAAAAGGACCAGATGAAAAACATAGAGGGGCTTGTAAATAAATCCGACAAGGAGGCAGAAAATCTCAACTTGAAGATCTTATCGGTAGAAGAGGAAATTAAGAAAAAGGGAAAAGAGCTTTTCCTCTGTTCAGAAAAAACAGAAAAAAAGAAAAATGAAAGCGAAAAAATCGAACGGGAGCTTGAGCTGAAACAGGGGGAGCTTCAAAAAGCCAAAGCGGAGTTTGAAAAGCTAAGCTTTCAATTGGAGGAAAAAGAAGAAAGCCTTCAAAGTTCTGAATATGAGTTCAAGATCCAAAAAAACGAGCTGGAGCAGAAAGAAAAATTAATTGGTGATTTATCTGAAAAAAAGAAAAAACTGGAAGCTGAATTAAAACAGATTCAAATCGATTTAGGTGAGCTTTCCTCTTTCAACCAAGAAAAGAAAGATTGTCTGGAAGAAGAAAAGGTGGCAATTTCTGCTGTTCAAAATGAATTCGATTCCCTTTTGGAAGATTTGGTAAATCTTTCTACAGAGAAGATAAAATTGGAATCTGAGCTGAAATCTAAGAGATCAGAGCAAGAAATATGGGATGAGTTGCTTTTAACCTATGAGGGTTATGGATCCGGGACAAAAGCGATTTTTGAAAACAAACAGAATCTTTCCGGTATTATCGACTCTGTTGCAAATCTGGTAAAGACCAAAAAGGAGCATCTTTGTGCGATTGAACAGGTTCTGGGTGAGGCTTTAAACTATATTCTGTGTGAGGATGAAAAAAGCGCAAAAGATGCAATTGAGTTTCTTAAAGAGAAAAAAGCCGGGAAAGCCACTTTTATCATTCAAAAAAGATTAAAGGAGAAAGAGACAGCATCAAGAAGGCCTGATTTGGCAACAGTTTTAGGATATGATTTAAAGCAGAACATAATTGGCTGGGCAAATGATTTGATTCTGTGCGATCCGGCTTATAAACCGTTGTTCGACCTTTTATTGGGAGAGGTTTTGGTCGTTTCTGATTTAGACAATTCCTTTGAGAAAATTTCCTTTTCAGATGTTTTAGCAGATTATGATTTAGTTTCCCTTGAAGGGGAGGTTATTCGAAAGGGTTACATTTTGGAGGGTGGTCAGAGAGAAGAAAAATCTCTTTTGGGAAGGAAGGATAAAATCGATTCCCTGAAACAAAAAATTCAGAAAATAGAGGACGATCTGCAAAAAACCAACTCCGAGATACAGAGATTGAGTGATAAAAAAGAAAAGTTTGAGCTTGAGCTAAAAAATAAAGATGCTAAAATCGAAGAATTGAAACACTCAAAAGAGAAAATCGATGAGGATTTTAAGAGACTGACTTTAAAAAAGGACATGCTTTCCTCAGAACTTACCGGGATAAAAAGCTCTGAGGACGAACGCATAAAAAGAATGCACCAATTCTCGCAGGAGGTAGAAGCAAAAGAGGGAAAATTTACTAAATTATCCGGAGAAAAAAATAATCTGGTAACGCGGGTTCAGGAATCGAGAAAAAACTTAGATGATCTGGAGAAAAGACAACAGGAAAATTACAAGAAGCTGAATGACTTGAGATTTGAGACCGTTAGTTTGGGCGGAAAAGAGGAAAATCTTAGAATCGAGGGGAGAAGGCTGTCCGAGGTAAAGGATGAGCTGGAAGCTTTGTTTTCGGATAGGAAGAAAGAGAAAAATGATTTTCTCGCAAAGCTCGGGGAGCTTAAAAATACCATGGAGGAAAAAGAGAAAAGAAAAGAAGAGCTTTCAGGGAAAAGGGAGTTGCAGAAAAAAATAGTGGAGTCAAAGGATGGTTTAAAAAAAGGACTTTTGGATAAGGTCACCGAAAACGAGGGAGGTTTAAAATCCTTAAGAGAGAAAAAGGAGCAAGTCTCCGAACAGATGCATAAACTCCAGCTGGAGAAACTAACCGTATCCTCTGAAATCCAGAGGTTGAAAGAGAAAGCCTGGGAGGAATATCAGGTGGAGCTGGAGAGTTTTTCTTTACCCCAAAGCGAGGAAAAAAAAGATACGGAGCTGCGAAGAGATGAGGTTCAGGTCGTGAAGGAAAAGCTGGAAAGAATTGGAACGGTGAACCTTTTAGCTCTGGAGGAGTACGAGTCTCAAAAAAATCGTTTGGATTTTCTCACCTCCCAGCTTGATGATCTGCTCTCCGCTGAGAAGTCTTTGAAGGAAGCCATAGTTATGATTAACAAAACCGCAAAAAGACTTTTTCTGGAGACCTTCGATCAGATAAAAGGGAATTTCCAGAAGGTATTTACCCAGCTTTTTGAAGGTGGGGAGGCTGGTCTTGTACTTAAAGATGGGGATGATCCCCTGGAGGCATTTATTGATATAACTGCCAATCCCAAGGGGAAAGCTTTATTAAACTTGAATCAGCTCTCAGGAGGGGAGAAGGCATTGACTGCGATCTCGCTTCTTTTTGCCATCTATCTGGTTAAACCCAGCCCTTTTTGTATCCTGGACGAGGTGGATGCTCCTTTAGATGATTCCAATCTTTTAAGATTTATAAAGCTATTACAAAATTTCAGCAAAAACACTCAATTTATAATCATCACCCACAACAAACTGACAATGGAGGCGGCTGACGTTCTTTACGGGGTAACCATGGAGAAATCAGGAGTTTCTAAGATAGTCTCGGTCAAGTTAAAAAAGGAAGAGATAACGACATAAAAGATTTTTTTCATTATGTTCTTTTTGGGAAAACTGAAATCGGGCCTTTCCAAGACCAGAGATAACCTGCTTGATAAAGTTAAAGGTTTGGTGGGGATCAATCCACAGCTGGATCGAGCTTTTTTAGAGGAGCTGGAGGGTATACTTCTCTCTGCTGATATCGGAGTTGTGGGAACTAACAGAATCATCTCCGGGATCCAGGAGGAGTCCAAAAAGAAAAACATAAAAGGATCTGATAAGATATTTGAACTTTTAAGGAATAGGATCAATTCGCTCCTTGAGAATTCCTATAAAAATAGAAACTTAAGTGATTTATCCACCAAACCCTGGGTGCAGATGATAGTGGGAGTAAACGGTACCGGGAAGACCACCACGATAGGGAAGCTGGCAAAAAGGTATCTGGGTGATAACAGGAAGGTATTGATTGCAGCCTGCGATACCTTCAGGGCAGCAGCGGGCGAGCAGCTGGAGATCTGGGCGAACCGGGTGGGGGTGGATATGATCAGGTCCCAGCCTGGTCAGGATCCAGCATCGGTTGCCTTTGATGCGGTACAGGCTGCGCTGTCGAGGGGTACGGACGTTCTGATAGCCGATACCGCGGGAAGGCTTCATACCAAATCCAATCTAATGGAGGAGCTGAAGAAGGTAAAAAGGGTTATGGGTAAATGTCTTCCCGGCGCTCCCCAGGAGATACTTTTGGTTGTGGATGCTACCACCGGACAGAATGCTTTATCCCAGGCTAAGATCTTCGATGATGCTTTAGGGTTATCCGGATTGGTTCTGACTAAATTGGACGGAACTGCCAAAGGTGGGATAGTGGTTGCTATCGCTTCTGAGCTTAAAATACCGGTTAAATGGATCGGGGTGGGGGAGGACGTTTCGGATTTAGAGAAATTCGATTCAAAATCTTTTGTGGAGGCTTTGTTGGAATGATAAAAGAATTGTCGGTAAAAACTTCTTCTAGGGTCGAGCTTCTGGATATTACCCACATGGTTGAGGGGGTGGTTTCCCAAAGCAAAACCAAATCGGGAATCTTAACCCTGTACGTTCCTCATACCACTGCCGGGGTAACCATAAATGAGAATGCTGACCCTTCGGTAAGAAAGGACATCATTAAAGAGTTAAACAAGGTGATTCCTTTCGATGATAACTACTCACATCTGGAGGGAAATGCAGCTGCGCATATCAAGGCAAGCATAATCGGTTGCTCCGAGACCATTCTGATTGAGAACGGAAGCCTGGTTCTGGGAACCTGGCAGGGGATTTATTTCTGTGAGTTCGATGGTCCCCGGACAAGAAAGGTGATTGTAAAGATAACAGAAGGTTGAATCTTGCAGGTTTGAGAGTTAGCTTTCTTAGTTGGTTCGGGAATAGGAATTCCCGAACCTGAAGGATGTGCGGGAAATCCCCCGCCATTGGCGGGGTCTTTACGACAATTCCCGCACGAACAGTGGATTTTTATGGTTAATCTTAAACTCTTAGTTGTTGGAAAAACTAAATATAAATGGCTGGATGAAGGGATAAGGCATTACCTTAAGCTTATGAGAAAGCATCTTGAATTAAATATTATTATAGTTAAAGATGAAAAAATAACCTCCTCGAAATCCTCTGAGTTAATCCTGGATAAAGAGGCAGAGAGGATTTTTAAATATTTTGATAAAAACTCTTTCAGGATCGTTTTAGACTCCGCAGGAAAAAATATTCCATCCGAGAGTTTAGCTCAACTTTTCTCAGATAAGATGAACGAAGGTTACAGCGATTTTACTTTTATCATCGGGGGAGCTTTGGGTTTATCCCAGAAAGTTGTTAAAAACTGTCATCTCAAACTCTCTTTATCCAGTATGACCTTCACCCACCAGCTTTCCAGGCTTGTTCTTCTGGAGCAGGTGTACCGCGCTTTTTCGATTATCAAGGGGGAGAAGTATCATAAGTGATTTTTGAAAGTATTCCAAGCTCTGGAGTGTTAGCCTTTCCTGGCGGACAGGCAGGCTAACCTGGTCAAGCGAAAGCTTGACCTGACTTGTATGTTCACAGAGTAAATCCTTTCGGATTTACAGGTCAAGCTGAAGTCGAAGATCCCCCGCCTTTGGCGGGGGGCTTGGCACTCCACTTAGATAACTATATTAAAAAAACACTTGGATATAATCTACTTGTAAAATACAAAAAAATGCAGATTTTCCTTGACAAATGCAGTTTATCCGCTTAATTATTTATAGATAACTAAAAACAGCAATTCAATGGGCCTGATTCAGATTTTAGCAGGCTAAGACCCGGAGGCTAAATTATGAAGGATTTGAGAGTTACTTGGTTCTTTTTAGGGCTATCTATTGTAGTGCTTATTTTATATACTTTCGCGATAGGACAAACAGCTTCAGATAAGGAAATTTTACAGCTATTCCCAAACTCAAGGATCAGTTGGTCGAAGGAGATAGATGCCAATATCGTAAATTACAAAGCTTCCCAGAAAGTTATTGCTATCTCGATAACAAATGATGGAACAAAATCACTTAAGTTTATTAATTTCGAAAAAGGATTTGAGTGGAGTATAAACGGAAATACTTACCCTCAATATTTATATTATATAGTCGGAGAGGACAAATTGTCAGTTATTGGTCTGGGAGAACGAAATCTACTGGAGACCAATATCTTTAACGAAAAAGGTGAGCATCTGTTTAGAGTGAAGTCAAAGTCGGGGCTGTATGCTTCTCCTGGGGGCAGATATTTCCACACCAAAAATAACATGGATTCATATAATGATTTGGAAGTATATGATAGCACAGGCAAATTATTATGGTCACGGAGTGTTCCGCCTGGTGATTGGCATGCAGAGGCTCTTTCTGATAGTGAATTGATTTATGTAGACAACAGAGGATGTTTCCTGATCAATCCTTTTTCAGAGGAAGAAATATGGGAAATCCCTTCGCTACTCTTTAGGTCTGTGGTTGCGGGCGGCCTTGATATTGAGAAATCAGCAACTGGTCATTTTACCCTCTTTGACGGAAAGGGTATAGCATCAGTTAGCCAAGACGGGAAGCTATTGTGGCTGAAAAAGAGCTCTGAGAACATACTTTCAGTGTCTCTTTCCCAAAATGGAAGATTCATAGCTGTTTATTCTATTGGGCAAGGGAAAAATGCTAAGCCAAATTTGACCCTCTTGGATAATTTCAACGAGGGAAAAATGATATGGGAAAGAGAACTAAATACACAAAAAAGAGATATCAGGAGCAGTGTGGGCGCGGTGAGAATTGGCTCGGAATTGGTGACTGTTATGCCCGGTGCCATTTCCTATTATTTTGGGGAAGGTATAACACCTGATATTCGCACATTCTTTTTTATAATTGATCCACGAACTGGAGAATTTCGTAGAGAGTATGTGCTTCCGGGAGCTGTTTATAGTCTAAAAGTCAAAAACAAAAGCAAGCATTTCTGGCTGACTGCATCCACGGATAAGAAAAAGATTTATATTATTGATGAAGGAGCCATGGAATGATTAGAAAAATTTCGGCAATTTTCACCATATTTACGTTTATGTTCATCTTCGCAGAACCCAGTCTTCTCCATGCCGTTGTTTGGCCAATCTCTAATCTGGATGAGTACTTTGCTGATACTGCCACATCACCTTTTGGGCCCAGAAACATAGGTGGTGTGGAATATGAGTATGACTTTCATGAGGGATTGGATTTACGCGCTCCCGAAGGTACAGAGGTTCATTCTATAGCCGAAGGCAAAGTAGATGAAGTAAAATGGGACGATAACGCGGGAAACATTGTTAAAATTCATCATGGTGTATGGGGCTACTCAGAATATTTTCATCTCAAGTCAAACTCTATATATGTATCAGAAGGTCAGCAAGTTGCGCAAGGTGATGTTGTCGCTCTGTCTGGTCAAACGGGTGCCAGGTGTGCGGGACCACATTTACATCTAGGGGTAATTGAAGGCTATACGCCTACTGGGAAAAGAAAGAATCCAGTTGGTTTCCTGCCATATAACAATAGCGGAGATCCGTGGATCTTTTGGACCTATATGGATCCTCTTTTTGGAGACTACATTGACTATCTCGTTGTTGGAGTCAGCACCCCACATGATGAATTAGATTTGAATATCATTAAGGTATATCTTTATCATGGGTCGGAGGTTAAGCAAATTGAGATGAATTTCAATCTACGTTATAGTGTAGACAATAGCACTGGATATTTCGTCCACTTTGAAGACGATCAGATTTTTGAGACAACTGTTAAAATAGAGCCCACGACATTCAATCCACTCTCGCCTCAGCAACTGTATTTCTATGTTAATCCGACAAATAATGAGGCATTTCCGCAAGAGCTTGTCGAGCTCGAACCCAAATGGATAGGTATCTACTTTGAGGATCTAGGTGGGTATAGTAGCTCCTGGGGAAATGTTTCTGGCTCTCCAGTTATCTCAATTTTGAGTTCTTTTCAAGCTTTTTCTAAGGCAGAGAAGATTGAAATTAAATGGAGTGTGGTATCCTCATATTTGGTCAAAGGTTTCAACCTTTACAGGTCAACTGATGAAAGGAGTGATTACACTAAAATCAATCGATATCTGTTCGAATTAAACTCCAAGACAGAGGGTAGAAGTATAGATTTTTCTTTCATTGATGATGATGTATGTCTTGGAATTAAATATTATTATAAACTGCAACAGGTTAATAAAGACAATACCACTGAGTTCTTACCAGATGTGGCAAGTACGACAGTCATTTCTCATTTTTCTCTCAACCAAAACTATCCAAATCCTTTCAACTCTTCAACAGTCATTTGTTTTGCCTTGGGTTCTAAAAAGCCTGAAGTAACTACTCTAAGGATTTACAACATCTTGGGTCAAGAAGTCAGGACGCTGGCGGATGATTTGAAGTCAGCAGGTATTTACCATATCACTTGGGATGGAAAAGACAATAATGGTGACGAGGTGAGCAGTGGTGTATACTTTTATGTTTTAAAATCCGAAAATAGAAATGAGATGAAGAAGATGCTCTTGATAAAGTAATCCCAGGAGGACATGATGAAAACTAATTATAGAATACAAAAACTGGTAATCTTGATCGTTTTACCTTCCCTGCTAGTGGCGCTATTTCCGCTACAAAGTATTGCTTTTGCAATTGACCACACAGATGCTGATTATATTATGATTATTCACGAAACATTGGCTGGCGTAGGTTTGGCGAACTTAATCGATCACAAGAGTTCGTTGGGCTTCACTGTTTATGTTGATACTATATCAGACGGAATGAGCAACTCCTCAATCAAGGATCTTATACAGGAAGCATATTATCAGGGAAAGCGCATGCCTCAATATCTGCTTTTGATTGGCTCTTGTGCTTTTGACACCACTGAAGGGGACAGCCTGGCAAATGCACAAAAAGGTAATTTCGTTCCTACTTTCTATGCAGAAGATTATTTTGGATGGCGGACCGCCTATGACCAGACATATGGGGAAGTTGATACTGTGGCAAATAGATATCGACTTTCTCACATTCACATTGGTAGGCTTCCGGTGCAAACAGATGATGAACTTCAAGCTTATGTGGACAAGCTGATTTTTTACGAAAGCGACACATGCGATCAGAATTGGAAGGATAATATACTACTTCTTGCTGGTGACAAGTATAGGGGACCCTTTCCAGATTATCCTTCTCAAGGAATGGTAAATAGTCATACACAAAAGCTGGCAACAGAGTATATACCAGATGGCATGTCAGAAACTATTCTTCACTACTCTGATTTCTCGACTGACCAAGAGAGAAAGGACACTACAGTGCAACTAATTGATCAAGGTCAATTGATGATAAATGCTTTGGGAACTGGATCAGACCGTGGAAACTTAGTTTATTTCCTGGACAGATATGGTTCGGAGGCCGATTTTAATGCTCTGGTTGATTTGTCAAATTCGAATAAATATCCGGTTGTTATCGGAGCGAGTTGCCATTTAGCACAGTTCGATATGCCAATCAAAGATACTCTGCTCAATAGTTATACCACTATCAATCAGAATCTCCTTTTTGCACCTGAGAAGGGAGCTATTGCCTTCATAGGCGGTACAGGGGCAACATCTGAATTTGGAAATTTCGACTTTACAGAATATCTGTTTGAGAACATTTTCGATAATCATATCACTAACCTAGGTCAATTGGCTGCTGCTACAAAATTAAAAACACATACTGAAGGGAGCGGTTCTGCAACAGCTCGAATGTATGCAATATTGGGTGACCCATCATTGAACCTTTCTTTCAACTCGGATTTTTCAGCTCCATTTACCTATTCTGGATTCGAGATCATTGATCCAGTTTGTTGCCAACATAAATGCCAGGGATGTCAATATGTGAATAATCCCATTGGTAAAGTTGAATTGGTAGATTACGATTACTACATTGAAGATAAAAATAGGTGGTTTAAAGTCGAGGGAACGGATTATGGTTCTCATGTAAGCCATAACTCCTACCTTTACTGGATATTATATGATGATCTGACTGTACCAGTTGACTCTTCCTCCCGTTTCATATCGTTCATTCTCAGAGTGGATGATTCACCAGAAGGCGATGGCCATATCTCCCTTGACGCTAACACAACTTCAGGTCAGCCACTGAGAGAAGATACTAATATTGTTGATCAGTATGGACAACGTATCCATCCAGCATATCACTACTGTACTGCCCAGGGCATGTGGGAATTTTTTGCATTTGATCTTAGTCCAGTTTATGGTGACACAATTACAAGGTTATTAGTTGCTTATGATGATTATTATCCTGGTGAAACTGGTTATTTTCTTGCTTATATTGACAGATTAAGATTCTCTCCTCACTGGGGTTCCCCACCTGAGGTTTCCAACATAATGATGTCTAGCGCAATATACGTAAACAACAATTATGCTATTTCTGTGTTGGCATCTGATGAGGATACTCTAATCAATGGGGATAGTTTAAGTTATACATGGTGGCTCACGGGTCCACCTTCTGAAGACCTCGGATACATAACGGGATCTGGACCAACTGTGACTTATCATGCCCCAAGCTCTCCAGTTAATAATGTTACAATCCACGTTTCAGTGACTGATAAAGGAGCTCATCAGGTCGATCGTTCGAAAACTTTTGATGTTGAGGAAGAACCACCACCGAGTGGCTGTCCTTATGTTTATTTTTGGAATGGAGAGGTGTTTATAAATGAAAATGTGATTTTGACCGCTTCAGAGGATGAATCTACCGATAGGTCGGCAATCACCGACTATTGCGTGTTTTCTCAGCCTTTAATTCCGAAGGAAGGTAGATATGAGTTAGAGATAAGGGAATTTGAGAATGAGATATCGAAAATCGATTATATTAAACTTTTGGCTGTGGATTATCCTTACAAAAATGAGATTGGGGTAACCCCAGAAGGGAAGGTATGGGCTTATTCGATGGACGTTTCTCCTATAGGCTGTATTGATCAAGATGGCGTAGACCGTCTGGAGGAGGTAAAAGAAAAAGACAGAAAGTATTTTGTCAGCAAATCACCTGGACATCTGATTGTCAATTTTGGAGATATATCAAGAATTCACTTCTTTAAGCCAACAGCTCCTATGGCCGATGGTGGAGGAACAGGAGTGGATCCTCCTCCAAAGAATGCGGAGAAGGTGGCACTTTTGGGTGATGAGGAAGTGAGAAGAAATATTGTGTATGTAGATGTTTTGGATGCTAAAGGCGAGTGGCAAAATACAGCCAGGGTTTGTCCTAGAACTTCAAAAGTACTGACTTTGGTCGAACTAAGCCAGTTCGCAAAAGCGGGTGAAGATCTCAAAATAAGAATTCGATGGACTAAATATTTCAGCGCTGATTATATACCCTATTATTTCTTAAGAGACGATGAAGTTACAATTACTCCTCTCTTGGTGTTAACTGCTTGGCATTCCGAGGCTCAAGACATTACATCCTTAGTCGAGAGTAAAGATGATAGTGAGACAATACTATCACCTAACCAGAAAATCAAGCTATCCTTCGAATCATTACCAGACAATCTGTCGAAGCAGAGAAGATTTGTCTTGGTTGCTAAAGGCTATTATGAGACCATTGGAAAAGAAGAAACTTTTCCTAAAGAATCCGATTTAGTGTTTAGAGTGTACCAAAACTACCCCAATCCCTTCAATCCTCGGACTGTAATCAAGTATAATCTTCCAGAGCAGACTAGAGTAACGGTAAATGTATATAATATCTTAGGTCAATTAGTGAAAACTCTTGTGGATAAAGTCCAGGACCCTGGTTTACATGAGACAATCTGGGAAGGCAAAAATGATTCAGGAAAGAAGGTTTCGAACGGAATATATTTCTATAGGATTCAAACTGAAGATTTTGTCGAAGTGAAAAAGATGGTATTTATAAAGTAAAGATGTAATACCCAGGGTTAGGAAGCCACCAGGTAGCCTTTATCTGGTGGCTTTTTCTTTTGGTGATCTGAACTTTTAGCTGATTTTAACTCCCTTGTTAGTACGGGAAGAGGATTCCCTAACCTGATGAGATTTATGCGGAAGATCCCCCGCCTTTGGCGGGGGGCTTGATACTCCACTTTTATCGTTCTCAAAACAAGCTTATCAAGTAAACTTCAACATTCGTACTTTGATCCTTGCCTCTTGACCCTCATTTTGTAAGGTCATATGCCCCTGCATTTTTTGTAAATTATGTAAATTATTTCTTGACTAAAAAAATATATTTCGTATATTCTAAAGACCCTCGGGGTGAGGTGGAATTCCTCGATCGGTGGTGAAAGCCCACGAGCCCTCTGGGGTCGAACCGGTGGAATTCCGGTGCCGACGGTCAAAGTCCGGATGGAAGAGGGAAGATGTTATGACTGTATTGTATCTTTTGCCCCGAGGAAACTCGGGTATTTTTGTTTGAGTTCTGATATTAGATATGCAGGATGAAGATTACATGAGAATGGCCTTGAACCTGGCCCGGAAGGGTCTGGGAAAGACCCTGCCTAATCCCATGGTTGGCGCAGTTGTTGTGAAAAATAAAAAGATTGTGGGAAGAGGTTACCATAAAAGATATGGAGAATCTCACGCGGAGATAAATGCTTTGATGAAAGCGGGTAAGAATGCATCCGGAGCAACTTTGTATGTTAATTTAGAACCCTGCTGTTTCTATGGGAATACCCCTCCCTGCACCGAGGCGATAATGAAAGCCGGAATAAAAAAAGTTGTATGCGCAGCTTATGATCCCAATCCTAAAGTAAAAGGTCGGGGGATCAAGAAATTGATGGAGGGGAAAATAGAGGTAGAAGTGGGAGTTTTGGAAAAGGAAGCTAAAAGATTAAATGAGATCTATTTCAAATTCAGAAAAAAGAAGCTTCCTTTTGTGATACTGTTTTTGAATCTGAGCCTGGATGGTAAAATGGTCCCCTCAGAACCTTTTTATGATGATTCTGATTTTCAAAAGTTTTTAAAAAGGCTATATCTGGAGGTGAATGGTATCTTAGTTAACTCCATGCAGTCTGAGTATTTATTTAATCTGTTGAGAAAAGAAAAATACAGACTTTTCGTATTTGATAAAAAAAGAGATAATACAATAAACACGTTGCATAACTTAATCGAGAACAATATCTTCTGTTTGTTGGTAACAGGCGGGAAAGAAGTAAACACATATTTTTTAAAAAACAAATTGGTTGATAAAATCTATTCATTTTTCTCACCTGATATTTTAGGAAAAGGGGAAAATCCTTTTGGCGATCTCGGTATTTTTGAAGTTTCCGATTGTGTTTGTCTTGAGGAGGTGAAGCTCCAGGAATATAACTCGGGGTTTCTTCTATCAGGTTATCCTTTATGGAGGAGATGATGTTTACCGGACTGGTTGAGGAGATGGGGAAAATCAAAAGGATTATCGGAGGGGGGAAAGCGAAGAGGTTTGAGATAGAGGGGGTGGAAGTTTTATCAGATTTGAAAATCAAAGACAGCATTAACATCAATGGAGCCTGTCTCACCGTGGTGGGGCTTGGTCAGAGCTCCTTTATCGTGGAAGCGGTTGAGGAGACATTGAAGAGAACCAATTTAGGTGAGCTGAAACCTGGGGAGCCGGTTAACCTCGAAAGAGGGTTGAGGCTATCCGACAGGTTGGGAGGGCATATCGTTTTGGGGCATAGCGACTGTATGGGCAGGATAGAATCCATATTAAAGAAACAAAATTCATGGAACCTCCGAATCTCCATACCGGATGGATTTTCCTCGTATATTGTTGAAAAAGGTTCGGTTGCGGTGGATGGAATTAGTTTGACCGTGGTTTCTTTCGGTTCTGATTTCTTTGGAACAACGATAATTCCCTACACTTATGACCATACCACACTGGGTAAAAAGAAGATCGGTGATAAGGTGAACATTGAATTTGACATACTCGGAAAATACATCGAGAAAATTTATAATAAAGGAAAAGAAAAAATCACCTATGATTTTTTAAAAGAAAAAGGCTGGTGATAAAAGACTTATGGAAAAATTAAATTCGATACCCGAAGCTATAGAGGATTTTAAAAAGGGTAAGTTAGTTATCGTGGTGGATGATGAGGACCGGGAGAATGAAGGGGATATGATCATGTCTGCCGAGAAGATTACCCCGGAGGCGGTAAACTTTCTTTCCAAAAATGCTCGCGGTCTTATCTGCGTTCCTCTGACCAGAGAAAGGATCGTGGAGCTTGATCTTCATCCCATGACCCTGGTCAACACCGCCAAGATGGGTACCCGTTTTACCGTTTCGGTGGATGCCAAGGAGAACACCACCACCGGAATCTCAGCTTACGATCGGGCTCAGACTATTAAGGTTCTGCTCGATCTCTCGGCGAAACCGCATGACTTGGCTCGG
>LJUW01000120.1 GCA_001304315.1 candidate division Zixibacteria bacterium SM23_73_2
CCTCCCCTTCCCGCTGCCCGGGCTGCTGTATTGATGATACAAGCATAGGAGACGAGATTCTCACCTGCCGGGCCGATATAGCATGTTCTGAAGCGTGGGTCTCCCAATTCTTGGATAAATCTCTTATCGAACTCGTCGGTTCCCATGCCCCAGAAATTTTCAGCATCGAGAATTTCGACCTTATCATCATCTATAACAACATAAGCTGGTGAAGATGCCTTTCCTGTTACCACAATCCCATCGTATCCTGCGAACCTGATCTCCGGGCCAAAAAAGCCTCCCATGTTGGAGTAGGATACTGTGGAAGCATGTGGATATCTGGATTTGATGGGCGAGGTGCGAGGAGATTTGGTTATCACGCAGGTTCTAGAGGACGAGGGTACAGGAAATCCAGACAGAGGTCCCGGCATAAAGATCAAAGGATTTTCAAAAGAGAAAGGATCAACTCCGGGTTTGTCAAGCCGGTCCCAGAGTATCTTCATTCCCAGGCCTCGTCCGCCAACGAAATTGGCAGTGTCTTCTTTAGGGATAGGTTTATTCTCAATTTTTCCGGTACTCAGGTCGATATCCAGGATGATGCCATGATATCCATGTCTGTTATTACTCATCTTTACCCTCCTTTTCATTGATGGCGTACCATCGACGGGTTAGCTCTTCGGCAATGGACTCAGGAGATTTGCCATAGAACTCATCCCCCAGATCGATCTCCACATAAGAAAGTGCTTCGAAGGGACAGTACTTGACGCACTGGGGATCACCGTCACAGAGCGTGCACATACGCTCGGGCTTGTTGGTTTGGGGATTGGGATAGATTACACCCACCCTTTGCTCCCTGCACGCTTGAGCGCAATTTCCGCAGGCTATGCAGCGTTTTAGATCGTTTTTTATCGCGTTAGTTTTTTCGTCCCGGTAGAGTGCTTTCCTTCCCGTCTCCGGATGGGGTTCAACCGGACAGGCTTGGATACAGGGATTATCAGGACACATGGCGCAGACCGCTGGGACGTCTACATCCGGGTTGAAGCCATGAATACGGATGTTTGTGAGGTGAGGATTTCCCAAACCATTGAACCATTCTCCTTTTACCTTTACCCTGTGATTATAAGCAGAGCAGACCGTTTCACATGTTCTGCACCCGGTACACTTCTCCAGGTCAACGGTGATCATCCGATAGGTGATCGCCTTCTCTGCTTGCACCGAGGAAAGATGCAGAATTCCAAACTTGCCCAGAAGAATGACGCCACCGCCACCGATCAGCATGCGTTTCATGAAATCCCTTCGATTGAAGCTGACCAGAGACTTTTGCCACTCCTTTTGGCTGATTTTGTTTCTACTCACTTTCGACCTCCCTCAAAAGATTTGTTTGAAGGCTACTTCACAAAAAGCATTTTTCTTGTGGAGGAAAAACTTGATGCTTTGATTCGATAGAAATAGATTCCGCTTCCTACCTCGTCTCCCTTATCGTTTTTACCGTCCCAAATTATTTTTTTATATCCTTGAGTCTGATATTCATCTACCAGGGTTTTTATCTTCTGGCCTAAAATGTTAAATAAGCTAATCTCTACCTGACAGTCCTGAGGTAATGAATATTTGATAACGGTCATGGAATTAAAGGGATTTGGATAGTTCTGAAAGATCTCAAACTCGTCAGGTTTTGATTTCTTCTCCAATATGTTTTCCAGGAATTCTTTTATTATTTTTTTCCCTTTTGATTCAGGACAACTTAAAAGGGCTTTGTATATCTTCTCATATATCGCTATGTGTTCTTGATAACCTTCTTTGCTTAGATCAATACTTTTTTTAATCTTTTGTAAAGATTCTGAGATGGTGCTGTCCCAGTTGTTCGCAACTCCGCAGATGTCGAATTCATCCACCTTACCATTGCCATCAGCATCAGCATAGACAGCTGAATGAGGGTCCCAACTGGAATCCGCATTCCATCTGTGTGCGGGCTTAATTGACCAGCTAATGTCCTGGTATCCCTTACCTCTGGAAGATCCTGTTTTCCCCCAATAGAAACCCAGAGGAAGGATATCCCTTTCGTCCACGATGAGGTCATTGTTGGTATTACCCGGATAGACTCCGATTCCGGTATAGAATTCCCAAAAGTAATCCTCTGCCATTCCGTAATCAGCCGAATCTAGGATATCGGTGGTAAGTGTTACCGTGATGGTGTCCAGAATCGAGTACATAGAGCCCGGGGGCAGACGAAAAGTCAATGTGCTCCAGTCAGTTAAATAGTTTATTGATATAATTCCTTCCAAAGAGGAATCTGCTCTGCTGATAACTTTAAAAGAGCTGCTATTCACCGTTTCAAATTTGATAGGTTCACTCAAGGTTAAAAGTATTCGATCATCGATAAGCACATCCTCCTCATCAGATTGAGGATGGTGCGATATTACCATTAGAACTTTATTTTCCACTGTAATTTTTACATAAACAGAATCAGCTACTATCCCGTCGGTGACTTTGAATAATATAGAATCCTCACCTACCTGTCCATATCCTGGAGTCCAGATATACTCTCCGGTTACCTCCCCCATTCCCTGGATACTATCAGGAAAGGTGCCGAAGGAGGTTGGATACCTGATGAGGGTTAAGGTATCGGTGGTATCCTGATCTGAAGCATATACAGAGAAAGACAGAGTCTCCCCTTCCTGGATCGTGGTATCAGAAAAAACTGGGTTCAGATGGATCACAGGAGGATTGTTTATTCTCACCTCGATTTCGACCTCGCAGGTATCCGCAGCTTCGTCTTGATCGGAGACATAAAAAAAGATCCAATGAGTTCCCTGAGTATCAGCTGTATCAGGAACCCAGACGAATTCCCCTTGCACAACTCCTATTCCCTGAATGCTGTCAGGAAAGGTGCCAAAGGATTCAGGAAACCTGGTTAAGGTTAAGGTGTCAGCTGAGTTTGAATCCGAAGCTGATATAAAAAATCTTAAAGTTTCTCCCACCAGACCCGTCTTAGAGGAAGGGCAGAGGTCAAATTCAGGTGGGTAGTTGGGAAACAGTTCCTGACATATGGTGGTGGTATTGGTTGAGGGTAAAGTTGCCGTGGTTGCTGGTGTGGTGAAAAGAGATTCAGGATAGGTCAATTGAGTGGTTGGATCAGTAACGGAGGTTGGTACTTGATTTTCATTGGATGAGACGAATTCCCCAAAACAGGTATTTCCCAAGGAATCCAACTGGGTGAGGATGACGATGTTTTTTGCGCCGGTGATCAGGGAATCCCCATATCCGGTGACCACATATCCGCCGTTTTGAATCTCCTGGACTGAATAACCGTAATCCCATTTGCGGCCGCCGAAGGCACGGGCCCACCGAACGCTTCCTAAGGTATCGGTCTTAATTAGAAAGACGTCGGCTTGTCCGGAACCGAAAGAGTAAGTTGCTCCAGCAACTATGTATCCGCCTTCTTCTGTCTGCTGTACCGAATTGCCGTTGTCCAATCCACTGCCTCCGTATGTTTTGCTCCATTCAACGTTTCCCGAAGCATCGGTCTTAATAAGATAAAGGTCACGGTTAACCGATCCGAAGGAGCTGGTCTGGCCTGTTATTATGTAACCCTCATCCTCAGTCTGCTGAACCGAGTGTCCATAATCGTTGCTGCTTCCACCGTAGGTGCGAGTCCACAGGAGGTTTCCCAGAGAATCGGTTTTAAGCAGATAGACATCATCGCTTCCAGCTCCAAAGGAATTGGTTACACCTATTAATATGTATCCCCCATCAGTAGTCTGCTGGACAGAGTAGCCATAATCATCACCAGCTCCCCCATAAGCACGGCTCCATTGGAGATTCCCCTGGGTATCGGTTTTGACTAGATAAAAATCGTTTTTCCCGGAACCGTAAGAGAAGGTGGCACCTGCAATTACATAACCTCCATCAGCTGTCTTTTGAACGGAATAGCCATAATCCCAGTCGCTACCTCCATAGGTATGAGTCCACTGGAGGTTTCCGCTGGCATCGGTTTTGATTAAAAAGACATCGTTGCTGCCTGAGCCAAAGGAGTTAGTCTCACCTGCTATCACATATCCCCCATCTTCAGTCTGCTGAACCGAACGTCCATAATCGTAAGAGTTCCCCCCGTAGGTGCGAGTCCATAAAACGCTCCCCAAAGTGTCGGTCTTAATCAGATAGACATCATCGCTTCCCGCTCCGAAGGAGTTGGTTCCCCCTGCTACTACAAAACCACCGTCGTTGGTCTGCTGCACCGAGAAGCCCTTGTCCAGGTTAGCACCCCCATAGCAGCGGCTCCACCAGGGGGTGTGGCTTGAATCTGTTACTTTCAGATTAGATTCCCCCGGATCGGCAGAGCTTAGAATAAAAAGGATCGAAACCAAAATTAAAGGAGAAATTAAATCAAAAATCTTTTTTGTCATTTTTTTATAACAAATGGTTTCCTATAGATTAAACATACGCTAAATTCTTCATCTCCCAGAATAGCCTAATCTCTGGATGGAGCTTTGAAGCCAAATCTGAGCATTATGGATATAAAGGCTGTCCTTCCATTCCGGTCTTTCTCCAGCCGGGTCATAAAAACATAGGGTCTCTGTGTTGAAAACTAAATTTACTCCAAACGGGTTTTCTCCAGGTACCTCTTTTGCCCTGAAATATATCCGGGCTAAAACTCCATCTCCCGATACCCCGGAACCGTTCCCCTGGATTTTGCTGTATCCAACAGCCACGTAACCTTTGAGGGTATCTGCTTTGCTGAAGAAGATGGTGGAATCGGATGAGCCCAAAAAATCACCAGAGCTGACTTCAGTGCAAATAAGAGAAGCGGTGTCAAATTCCACCCTGAAGGAGATGCCGAAAAGGTCCTCAACGTTATACAGCTTCACCTCCAGGACGAAAGGTTCGGAATTTGAGATTTTCTGATAAACAGGATCAAGTTTAAGCAGAAAAACAACGGGAGACAATTTTATATTAACCTGGTTGGTTTGTCCTCCGACGACTGAGGCTATGGTGCTTCCCCTGTAGATGGGATTTTTTGATGAATCCAGAGCCTCCAGGGTAAAAATCCAGCTATCTCCTGCTGGAAC
>LJUW01000038.1 GCA_001304315.1 candidate division Zixibacteria bacterium SM23_73_2
TATGGCAATTCCGACGTGGACGGTGGGATCACCTGGCTGATCTCACCCACCCTGGATCTGAGCTCAGGAAGCGACGCCATAATCCAATACTACGTCTGGTATACCAACAACTTCGGAGCCAGCCCCGACTCGGACCTGTTTAAGATATATGTTTCCAACAATGACGGAGCCGATTGGACTCTGGTGGATTCGATTGGACCGGTAACTCCTCCATACGGATGGTACAAGAAGAGCTTCAGTGTAGGTGCTTTCCTCACCCCTACCGATCAGGTTAAGGTTCGTTTCGAGGCATCGGATCTGGGTAACGGTTCGGTAGTGGAAGCAGGTGTTGATGCTTTCTACGTTTGCACCTTCGAATGTCTCGAATTCACCTGCGGGGATGTGAACAAGGATGGAGGTATCGACCTTTCGGACGTTATTTACCTGGCAAATTACTATCTCAAAAGCGGAGATCCTCCACCTGACCCGATCTGTCGCGGAAACGCTAACGGAGACGATGCAATCGATCTCGCTGATGTGATATACTTAGCTAATTACTATATGAAAAGCGGACCAGCACCGCACGACTGCGAAAACTACATTAGCCCGTAAGCGAAAAAACAAAAAACAATCAGGGCAGGGACCCATTTCCTGCCCTATTTTTTTTAGCAGTGAATCTTTTTGACTTGTCTATCATACTATTTTTATTCAAAACAACTTTAAAACAAGAAAACTTCTACATTCAATAGCCCACCTTACCCTTAAGGTGGGCTTTTATTTTTTGTAGGGGAGACCTTTATGGTCTCCCGCAGGGGTAGCGGGAGGGAACCCTACAGTAACGGAATTTTTGCAAGGCTCAACAAGCCCCTCCCCTACAAAAAATTTGTACTGTTTTGTTGCCGAATTTAAAATTCGGCAAATTCTTCTTGCTGTGTTAAAAATACAAAAACAACATTTGCGTCGTCATTGAAAGATCGAAGGGTGAAGCAATCCCTTTTATATAGATTGATTCACTTCGTTCGCAATGATGTTTTAAAAATTCGCGAGAGTTTGTAGGCGCAGGCTTCAGCCTGCGAATGCGGAAGGGATGCAATTACCAATTACCAGTAATAAAAAACCTGCGCAGCCTGAGTTGCTGCATCGATAAACGGAGTGGGGAAAAGACCGGCCAAAAGAACGCCGATCACGCAGATAAACAGGGCTAATTTTAAGCTGAAAGGAATGGAAAAGGAGAATTCCTTTTCTGATTTGCGGAAATACATTTCCCTTACCACCCCAACGTAATAATACAGAGCTATAACCGAGGTCAATATCGCTATAATAACTATCCCGATGTGACCCCTCTCAATAGCAGAGGCGAATATATAATATTTGCCCACAAATCCTGCCAGGGGTGGTATGCCCACCAGGGACAGGAGGAATACCGTCATGCAAAGTGCCAATCCGGGGGACTTCCGGGACAAACCGGCATAATCTTTGATCTCGTCGCTTCCGGTAACGTTGCTGAAGGTTATGGCACCGATGAATGCTCCCATGTTGGCAAAAAGGTAAGCAAACATGTAAAAGGAAAGTGAAGAGATCCCTCTCCAGGAAAAAGCCACCACCCCAATCAGTATGTAACCGATCTGAGCAATTGAAGAATAGGCCAGCATCCTTTTAATATTCGTTTGCATAAGGGCAACGATATTACCCAGGATCATCCCCAGTGAAGCCAACACAGCTATTATCATCACCCAGTCGGGTTGAAAGACGTTAAACGAGACAAAAAATATTCTAACAAACGCAGCCAGGCCAGCTCCTTTGGATGCCACCGAAAGAAAAGCGGTTATAGGGGTGGGAGCCCCCTGGTAAACGTCCGGTGCCCAAACGTGAAAGGGAACTAATGCCAGCTTGAACCCAAAGCCAGCAATGAAGAATATGATACCGAAAATCAGTGCAGGTCCCAAAGCGCCAAATTTAAGATGCTGGGAAGCCAGGCTGAACTGAATCAAAGCCAGATCAGTTGCCCCGGTCAAACCGTAGATTATGCTAATCCCGTAAATCAAAATCGCAGAGGAGATCGCTCCCAGGATCACGTATTTGATCCCTGCCTCAGCCGAGCGTGAATCCGATTTCAGGTAAGCTGCCAAAACGAAAAGAGGAATGGTGGTGAGCTCCAGGGCAATGTATAAGGTAATAAGCTCACCAGCAGAACACAGAAACATCATTCCCAAAGTGGATAAAAGGATTAAACCGAAGTATTCGCCCCGGTATTTGTCGATTTTTTTAACGAAATCTATTGAGGACAGAATCGCCAAAAAGGCAGCAGACAAAAAGACCAGCTTAAAATAAAAGGAAAAACCGTCAGACAAAAACATATTGCCAAAAAGATTCCCTTTTCCCGAACCGAATAAAAGCCCAGCGGTAATTCCCAGACCCAAAAGGGAAAGCCAGCCCAGAGAGTGGGTTTTGCTTTTATCCCAAAAGAAATCCAAAACGAAAATAAACAAAGTCCACAAAAGCAAGAATATTTCGGGAAGAAGCAGGCTATAATTCAAGGTTTCTCCTGATAGTTAAAAAGTTAAAAAGAAAATCTAACCTCCAACCAAATGGACTATATTCTCCACCGTTGCCTTGATAATATTAGCCAGGGGCATGGGATATACCCCGATGAAGATCATGAGTATGGCCAAGGGTGTAACGGTGAAAATCTCCCTGCCGGAGATCTCGGGCAAAGCCTCCCATTTGGTGTTGAATTTTCCCAAAAACATCCACTGGATCATCCTTAAAAAGTACCCCGCGGTTATCACCACGCCCAAAACAGCAATGGCAACCAAAACCTTAAACACCGGGAAGGAGCCCAAAAATACCATGAATTCCGAGATAAAACCCGAAAGTCCGGGAAGACCCAAAGAACCCAGGCAGAAAAGGGTCATGATTCCGGAGTATACAGGAAGTTTGATCCACAACCCTCCAAAGGCGTGGATGTCTCTGGTATGTGCTCTATCGTACAGTACCCCCACCAGAAGGAACAGAGCCCCGGTGATCAACCCGTGGGAAACCATCTGAAACACGCATCCAGATATCCCGGTTACGGTTATGGCGGCTATGCCCAAAAGACAATACCCCATGTGGCTCACCGAAGAATAAGCCACCAGTTTCTTTAAATCCTTCTGAGCCATGCATACCAAGGCACCGTAAACGATATTTATCAATGCTAAAATAGCCAGAGGAAGGGCGAAATAAATTGCAGCCTGGGGAAACATGGGATAGGAGATCCTCAGAAGACCGTAGATTCCCATCTTCAACAGAATCCCGGCAAGGATAACCGAGACCGCGGTGGGAGCTTCAACGTGAGCATCGGGCAACCAGGTATGGAAGGGGAAAATCGGCACCTTGATGGCAAAAGCTAAGTAGAAGGCCACGTAAACAATCAGCTGAAATCCCCGGGTAAGATCCGGAGCTCTTCGTATCAGCTCCATCATGTTCAGGGTATGAGGCTCCACTGTGAAATACAAAGCCAGAATCCCCACCAGCATAAATACCGAGCCGAAAAGCGTGTACAAAAAGAACTTGATAGCCGCATATTCTTTTCTGGGTCCCCCCCATATCCCTATCAAGAAGTACATGGGTACCAGCATCACTTCCCAGAATATATAGAATAAAAAGAAATCCAAAGCTGCGAAAACTCCCATCATCCCGGTTTCCAAAAGGAGGAAAAAGGCGAAATATTCCTTCACCCGAAAGTTGATGTTAAACGAGGCAATAATGGAGACAAAGGACAAAAGTGCGGTCAGAAAAAGCATGGGAACCGAGAGACCATCCGCACCAAGCTGGTAATTCACCCCCAAAGAGGGAATCCATTTGTGAAACTCCACAAACTGCATCCTGGAGGTGGAGGGATCATAATGGGCCAAAAGGAAAAAAGACAGAACCAGAGGGATAAACGAAAATAAAGCAGAGACCCACCTTATCACCTGCACCTGCTCCTTTCTTAAAAGCATAACCAGAATCATCCCCAAAAGGGGACAGAAGATCATATAAGACAGAATTGGGAAGCTCATTTTTTTGTTTTCCTCCTAATCATTATCTTACAAACCTATTTTAAAAATTATAATCAACAAAATCCCAAAGAAAATAATCAGAATATAGTTGGATAGATCTCCGGTTTGGATTTTTCTCAAGTACGATCCGGATTTCTTGAAAATCCAGCCAAGCCCGTTAACCCCTCCATCCACGATATGAGAATCGAACCACTCCTTGACCTCCGAGAGAAACACACAGAAATTTCCAAAGGCGTTAACCAGCCAGTCGATAATACCCAGATCGAATTTGAAAAGCAAATTGGCCAAACCAATAATTGGCTTTATTATGATGGCAGAGTAAAGCTCGTCGAAATAATATTTGTTAAACAAAACTTTATAAGGAAAAGCAAATTTCCGTTTTATTTTATCCGCTGATATGGCCCCTTTGTAATAAATCAGGTAAGCCAGCCCTATTCCCGATAAAGCTACCACGGTTGATATAAGCATCAACCAGATCTTCGGCTCGGCATGATGGGGATGATGAAAAAAGACAAAGGAGGAATATCCTTTGTGAAGCCAGGGTATTCCCACCCAGCCGGCGAATATGGAAAGAAATGCCAAGATCATAAGGGGAATGGTCATCACCCTGGGGGATTCGTGAGCATGCTCGAATTTATGCTGGTCCCTTGGTTTCCCGAAAAATGTGACAAAACATAACCTGAACATGTAGAAGGAGGTCATGAAAGCGACTAATACCGCAACGATCAGAAAAATGGGGTGGGGATACCCCGAAGCCACTGCGAATATCTCATCCTTACTCCAGAAACCGGACAAGGGGAAAATACCTGAGATGGAAAGGGAAGCTATGATAAAGGTGATTGCGGTTATTCTCATCTTAGGAAAAAGCCCTCCCATCTCCCAGATATCGTTGGTGTGCATGGCGTGAATAACGCTTCCGGCACCAAGAAATAAAAGTGCCTTGAAATAAGCATGGGTCATCAGGTGAAACGTTCCGGCAGTCAAACCACCCAATCCCAGGGCCAGCATCATGTAGCCCAGCTGAGAGATGGTGGAATAAGCCAGTACCCTCTTTATGTCGTTCTGAACCAGACCGATGGAGGCAGCCAGAAAAGCGGTAAAGGCGCCGATTATCGCCACGATCAGAGCTGCGGAGGAGGAGGCAGCATACACCGACATTGCTCGTGCAACCAGGTAAACTCCCGCAGCAACCATGGTGGCAGCGTGAATCAAGGCTGAGACCGGAGTGGGACCCTCCATCGCATCGGGAAGCCACACGTGCAGGGGGAACTGAGCTGATTTGCCGACCGCACCAGCAAAGATCAAAATAGCAGAGATGGTCAAAATCCCCGCTGGTATATGGCCTGCCTCGATCTGATGGAAGATATGTTGAAAATTAAAGGTTCCCGCTGCTGAGACCAATAAAAATATGCCGACTAAAAATCCTAAATCGCCTGTTCTGGTAGTGATAAACGCCTTTTTACCTGCATCCGCAGCCACCTTTTTCTCAAACCAGAAGCCGATAAGAAGATAAGAGGTCAATCCTACCAGCTCCCAGAAGATGAATATCTCGAAGAAGTTATTGGACAAGACCAACCCCAGCATGGCAAAGGTGAAAAGGGAGAGAAAGGAGAAATATCTGGAAAACCTGGGATCGCCTGCCATGTAACCCACCGAGTAGATGTGCACCAGCATGGATACGATGGTTACCACCATGAGCATAACCGCGGTCAAGGGATCGATCAGAATCCCCATCTGGATGGTGAAGCCTTTCAGGTCTATCCAGGTGAACTTGAACTCCGAAGCAACCGGGTTTTGCAGAACCTCAAACAGAACCGGAACGGATAAGGCAAAAGAGGCACAAACAGCTCCAATGGAGATATAAGATGAGAGTCTGGGATTTCTGTTGGTGAAAAATACTATGGTTCCAAAAGCTAAAAGCGGCAATAAAGGTATGAGCCAGCTTGATTCTAACATCAAATCTATCTCCTGAAATATTTTACCATTTCATAATGTTGATCTTATCCACGTTTATCTCCTTGTGATGCCTGTAGATCAAAATCACGATGGCTAAAGCCACGGTTGCTTCCGCTGCTGCAATGGTGATCACGAAAACTGCGAAAACCTGCCCGGTCAATAGGGTCGGGGTAATGAACTTGGAAAAGGCGATGAAATTTATATTGGCCGCATTGAACATCAGCTCAATCGACATCAGAATACCGATGGCATTCCTTCGGGTGAAAATCCCATAGATGCCAACGCAGAACAGGATCGCCGATAAAGCCAGATAGTGATTCAAAGTTATCAATCTAGTCCCTCCGGGCAATTATTATCGCTCCGATAAGAGCGGTTATCAAAACCACCGAGACCACCTCAAAGGGCAAAACATAGGTGGTCAGAAGAGATTTCCCAATTAAATTAACCGACTGACTCGCAGGCAATTTCTCGCTCACCCTCCAAGTGGTATTTCCCAAAACGGTTAAAGTAACAACCAGCAAAATACCCACAACGATAATTCCCGGAATAACCTGCTGGTTGCTCTGGCGCAAAGCCGGGCTGTATATCTGGGCGGTCATCATTATGGCAAAGATCAAAAGCACGGTTATCGCCCCGACGTAGATCAAAACCTGAACAGCTGCCAGAAACTCGGCATGCAAAAGCACATAGATCCCGGCTACGCTGAAAAAGGTCAGTACCAGAAAAAGAAGGGAATGGAATATGTTTTTCAAGGTGACCACCAGAACAGCGGAGCAGACTATGATTGCAGCCAAAATGTAAAAGATTGCCGATTGAACGCTATTCTCCAAATCAAACCTCCATTTCAAAATCCGAAAAAACAGCTATCAGATAAATTATTTCATTCAACATCATTTTTCTTCCCTGACATCTGTCTCGCTGACCTGACCGGGTCACAAGCCAAACCAAAAGCTTATCTGTCAGTTTAAAATCATATCAATTCTAAAACATCATATTTAAAAAACGTTAAATGTCGTAAGGTTTTGGTTAACCTTATATTTCAACGGTATCATTTATATCCCTGTCCGATCTCAGCCAGCTTTTTTTGGTCGTAGATCAGCTTCTTTTTGTCGTAGACCGAGAACTCGTATAGGTTCACGAATTTAATCGCTTTGCCCTTTACCGGACAAACCTCCTCGCACAGACCGCAGAAGATGCAGATCCCCTGATCCACCTCGAAAACCTTGGGGTATCTTTGTTTTTTCCCTGTCTCGTCGGTCTCGGGAACTATGTTGATAGCAGCAGTGGGGCAGGTTCTCATACACATCTCGCAGGCGATGCATTTTAATTTACCTGTCTCCGGATCGGTAATCAGAGCCAAAACCCCGCGGGAGCGTTCCGGCATGATCCAGCGCTCCTTGGGGTACTGCAAGGTGATGGCGTGGCTGAAAAGATACCTCAGGGTGGTCCACATCCCCAGAAGCAGATTGTAAATGCCCTGTCCTGTTTTTCTAATCAGTTTCATCTAACCTTTATCCTCTTTATCTTCATGCGAAAAGTCCGGTCAAAATAAGATTTAAAAACGCCAGGGGTAGCAAAAACTTCCAGCCAAATCCCATCAGCTGATCCACCCTTACCCGGGGAAAAGTCCACCTGAACCACATCACCACCCAGATTAAGAACAGAGTTTTGCCTAAAAACCAGATCCAGGAAGGCAAAAGAGGACCGTTCCATCCGCCCAAAAAAAGAGTGGTGGCAACTCCGCAGACCAGGATCAGATTGGTGTATTCGGCAAAGAAGAACATGGCCCATTTCATCCCGCTGTACTCGATGTTATACCCAGCTACCAGCTCCTGCTCTGCCTCGGGAATATCGAAGGGGGTCCTGTTCACCTCGGCAACCGCTGCGGTGAGGTAGATCAGAAATCCCAGAGGCTGCTTCCAGATGTTCCAGTTCCAGATATGCTGCTGGGAGGACACAATCTTGACCATGCTCAAGGACTGGGTTAAAATGACCACCCCTAAAACCGAGAGGGTCAGGGGAACCTCGTAGCTTATGATCTGGGCAGCTGATCTGAACCCCCCCAGAAGCGAGTATTTGTTGTTGGATGCCCAGCCAGCCATAAGTATCGAAATCACGGTAAAGGTGGTCACTGCCAGTATATAAAGTATGCCGATATTTAAATCTCTAACGATAAGACCCCTTCCAAAGGGAAGACATACGAAGGCCAAAAAGGAGGCAACGAAGATAACTATCGGAGCGATGAGAAAAGGCAGCTTGTCAGCTAAGGCTGGAGTAGTATCCTCTTTGGTTATAAGCTTTATACCGTCTATGGGAAGCTGAAGCCACCCATGCCATCCGGTCCTCATGGGTCCGAATCTCTGCTGAAAGTGTGCGGAGATTTTCCTTTCCCACCAGACCAAAAACATGGCTCCCACGGACATAACCGCCAGAACGATCACCGCTATCAAAAGCATGGTGAAAAGGTCAAACCAGAAATGAGGTATACCCAGGCTGTTTGATATCCCCTCCAGCCAGATATAAACTGCTTTGAAAAGTCTTTCTAACTCGAACAAATCTTTTACCTTTTTTAATTCATCAATTTAAAACTAAAACGCACTGTCTATCTATCCACGTCCGGCATGATAACGTCAAAGCTGGCAAATATAGCCACCAGATCAGCGATGAGGCATCCTCTGGCTATCTCCGGCAGAGCTGCCAGATTGGAAAAGGATGCGGTTCTCAGCTTCACCCGATAGGGCTTGGTTGTGCCGTCAGATATGATGTAAAAGCCCATCTCCCCCCGGGTGGATTCTATCCGGGTATAGATCTCACCGGCCGGAGGTTTGAACAATACCGGAACCCTCTTTTTGAAATCACCTTCGGGGATCTGTTCTAAAGCCTGTTTTACAATCCTGTTAGCCTCCCTCATCTCCCGGATTCTGACCATGTACCTATCCCAGGTATCCGAATTCGCTCCGAAGGGTATATCGAAATCGAATCTGTCGTAGATGGAATAGGGTTCTTCTTTTCTTAAGTCCCATTTGAAACCGGTAGCCCTTAGATTGGGACCGGTAACCGAGTAATCAATTGCCAGCTTTCTGGGAAGCACTCCCACGCCCTTTGCCCTTTCCAAAAATATGGGATTCTGGGTGAGGATGTTCTCGTACTCGTCCACTTTGGGTTCGAAAATCCGGGTGAACTCTTTGGCTTTGGGAATAAACTCAGGCGGCAGATCTTTTGAAACCCCTCCCACCCTAATATAATTAAAAGTCATCCTCTGCCCGCAGATCATCTCGAAAAGATCCATTATTCTTTCCCTCTCCCTGAAAGCGTATAGAAAGGGAGTTAAAGCTCCGATATCCAGAGCGAAGGTTCCCAGCCAGATCAGGTGGCTGGCTATGCGGTTAAGCTCCATCACGATAACCCGGATATATTCCGCTCTTTCCGGAGCCTCTATTTTGGCTAACTTCTCTAAAGTCAAAACAAATCCGTAATTGCAGAACATCGAGGATACGTAGTCGATCCTATCGGTGAAGGGAATGTACTGGAGATAGGTTCGGTTCTCGGCGATTTTCTCCAAAGCCCGGTGTAAAAAACCGATGTGCGGAACCAGGTCGATTATCTGCTCCCCATCCATGGTCAGAACGAATTTGCACACCCCATGAGTACTGGGGTGATGGGGACCCATGTTAACTTCGAACTCTTCTGTTTTCAGCGCTTTCATGACTATTTATCCGGCCGTTTGATAAAATCCTTACCCTGCCAATTCCTTCTCATGGGATAACCCTCGTCCCAGTCCTCGGGCAGAAGGATGCCTCTGGGATCAGGATGATTTAAAAACTTTATCCCGAAAAGCTCGGCTATCTCCCTTTCATGCCAGTTAGCCGCTTTCCACATGGGAGTGACCGATTCTATTTCCGGATTCTCCCTGGGTAAGGGAACTTTGAGGGTGAGCTTGTGCTTTTTATCAAAGGAGAAAAGACAGTAGATGACCTCAAAGCTGTCTTCCCTGTCCACTCCCACCATACAGGACAAAAGATCAAAACAAAGGGCTTCGGACTCTTTCAGGAATTTACAAACATCCAGTATTATGCTCTTATCCACCTGGAAGGCTGGTGAGAAGTCGAAAACCTCTTTTTCTTCTATCTTCTCTGGAAATTTCTCGGTAAATACTTTTTTGATCTCTTCTTCGTTCATAAAAAGCTCAATTCCAGTCAGCCAGCTTCTGCTTTTTGATTTTCTCCTGAAGTTTTATGCAACCCTCAAGTAGTGATTCGGGCCTGGGGGGGCAGCCCGGTATATACACATCCACCGGAACTATGTGATCCACTCCCTTACAAACGCTGTAGGAGTCATAATAGAAAGGACCTCCGGTGATGGTACATCCTCCCATGGCGATGACGTATTTAGGTTCTGGCATCTGGTCGTAAAGTCTTTTGACCCGGGGAGCCATCTTTTTGGTTAAGGTTCCGGCAACGATCATCAGATCCGACTGTCGGGGCGAGGCTCTGAAGATCATCCCGAACCTGTCGAAATCGTATCTGGATGCACCGGTGCACATCAGCTCAACTGCGCAGCAAGCCAGACCGAACAGAAGATACCACATCGAGCAGGCACGGGAGTAATTCAATACCCCGTCCAGAGTGGTGGTTAAAACTCCCCCTCCTGGTAGCTTCTCAAAAAAGATCGGTAATTTTTTTATCGCACCCATTTCAAGGCTCCTTTTGTCCACACATAAACCAAACCAAATATCAGTACAGCCAGAAATATCATCATCTCGACAAATGCAAAAAACCCCAGGCTTTTGTAAACCACAGCCCAGGGAAACAAAAATACAACCTCCACGTCGAAGATGACGAATATCAAAGCATAGATATAGTATCTCACGTTATACTGCACCCAGGCTGAGCCAAAGGGAACCTCACCGCATTCGTAATTTCTAAGCTTTTCCGGATTTGGGTTTTTAGGTCTGGCTAATTTAGCTAAAAAGAAAACGAAAACGACAAAGACCACCCCTACTATAAGAAACAAGCCTGTGAAAGCATAATCCTGTGGCATATCTATTTAGGACCAAAACTTAGTGAATTTCTTCACAAAGAATAAATTAAAAAACGAATTTTTGATTATTTGTCAAGTGGTTTTTATAATTTAAAGTAAAAAAATGATTCTTTTTATCTCTCTGCTTTATAGATTCAGTATTTTCTCCTGTTCCAACGAAATTTAAAAAAATCATATGAATTTTCCAACTTATTTAGCTTGACAACAGGAGTTTAAACGTATTTCTTTGAGAAATAAATATAGTAACCTTTTATATATGTTTCTTAATTGAGAAATAAGTTTCAGCAAAAATCCTAAGGAGGATAAAAGATGCAGAAGAGAATTTTAATCGTTGGCCTAATAATCTTAGGTCTTTTTGTTCCAGCATTTTCGCAAAACGTAAAGATCGGATACGTGGATACTGACAGGTTAAAAATCGAATATAAGGAGTTTGCCGATGCTCAAGCCAAGTTCGAACGCCAGATGGCAAAATGGCAGGCTCAGGCAGACTCGATGCAGGCTGAGCTTTTAAGATTACAGGAGGAGTTAAATACAAAGAGTGGTCTACTTACCGAGGAAAAGAAAAGGGAAAAGGAGCAGTATTTACTAAAAAAGCAGGGTGAGTATCAGGAGTTCGCTAATCAGATCTTAGGTCCTGAGGGAGAAGCAGCCAAGCGCGAATTCGAGCTTTCCAAGCCTTTGATCGATAAGATCAACGCTGCTATAAAATTAGTCGCTTTAAGGGAAAATTTTACTTTGATACTGGATACTGCAGGCGGTAATATTCTATATGCTGATGAGGGGATGGATATTACCCTTAAGATTTTAGAGGAGCTGAATCCGTAAACAGTAGAAAGTACACAGCATACATAAAACAGTAAACAGTTTTGGGGAGTGCAACAATTTGTTGTTGCCAAAAATATCTTTTTAGATGGCTGAATGCAAAAACAAGTTTTTGCACTCCTTAAATTTATATTCGTAGGCAGAGCTCCCAGCTCTGCAGCATTAAGCTAAGGTAAAAAGATTGTGAGTGTTTCTATCGTTTCTTAAACTCCTTTTTCAATATCCCCATCACCACCACATCATGATATTTACCACCATAATAATATCCCTCCCTTAAAACTCCTTCCTTTTTGAATCCGCATTTCTCATATGATTTCACAGCTCTCTGATTGAAGTCATAGACGTTCAGGCCCACCCGGTGTAGGTTCATTCTATTGAAAGCTAAATCCAGAATGATCCTCATGGCATCGGTTCCATATCCCTTATCCCAGTATTCCTTCTTCCCTATTACAATTCCCACCATAGCAGATCTATTATGCCAGTTGATCTGGTGAAGGCCAATTCCACCTAAATAAACACCATTTTTTGTTTCAATCACAAATACTTTATCCGGGGATTTCTCATCCAAAATCCTCTCCAGCCACCTCTCCTCCTGATATCGAGAAAAAGGATAAACTGGATATCCGATATACTTCACAACCTCGGGGTCGTTTATCCACTTCATCACCTCATCAATATCGGTTTTTTCGATAGCCCTTAACCTTACCTTTTTTCCTTCCATAAAGACCTCTTTTTTTAAAATCTCAAAATCCGTAGTGAAGGTTTTATACCTCCAAAAAGCCATTTAGGCTCCCTGGGCAGGCTGCTACGAGTGGAATTTCTTTTCTGAAAAACAGTTCACCTTTTTAGATTTCTTTCAATAAATAGAGTTTTTTTGGATTCCAGATAAACAATATCGTATACGCAACTATCAATAATTAGTCAGCTGATCTATTCTCCCGTACCTTCTGGCGATATGATCGAATGTCCTGTAAATGTAATGGGAGAACATGGCTAAAAAAGCAGTGGTTACAAGCATTATCAGCATAAGCTGAAAGTTAGAATAATAGCTCAAGGTAACACTCAGGCTTTTTCCTAAAACCGCTCTTCTTAAAAGCTCCAGCCAGTAAGTTAAGGGCAGGATCTTTGAAAGATATTGAAGCCAAATCGGAAGAATATCAATGGGGTATATGGCACCGCAGGCTAAAAAGAATATCCCGGCTATTCCCTCGGTCAAATACCAGGAGTGATGAGCTGTTAGAATCATGACTCCGGCGAGGAGTACTCCCAGACAGGTTATGATGAAAAGACCAACCAACATCGATACCAGAAGCAAAGGATAATTAACTTTTCCCAGATCTACCGGGATTTTTAAGATCACCATACCAAAGGCGATGGCTATTATTACCGCAAAGGTTGTAATGATCATCTTGGCGGTCCCTCTGCCGAAGAGGTAATAGTACATCCTGATGGGGGCAATGTATATGTATTTTATGGTCTGGTAATGCTCCCGATCCTCGTGGATCACCCAGGAGATCCCGAAAAGCACGTTGTAAACATACATAAAGAAAGCGTTCCCGATATAGATGTAGGCGAAAAGCTCGGTTTTGGTCTTTCCGCCGGTGACCACCATATACATAAATACCAAAATCAAAGAAGAAGCAATGGGCCTGATTACAGAGTATATCGCAAACAGAAATGGGTCAGCCCAGTTGGACTCCATCGCCCATCCCAGCCAGCTGGAAAGCTTGATCGTTCTCAAGTTATCTTTAATGCTTGAATATTTCATATTTCAACACTCTTTACTTTTTTCAGCAGAGTCCGGAGAATCCCATGCAACAGCAGAATATATTTCTATTTTCTTTTAGCCACCAAAATCATCAAAGGGGATTTACCGGTAAATTTAGATTTATCATAGCTCCCAAAAAACTCCTCTATTTCGAATCCATTCGAAATTAAAATCCTCTCAAGTTCGGCTGGGAAAAAGTATCTCAGTTTAAGATCGAACTCCCTTCTTTTAAGTCCGCCATTAAGTTTAACCGTATCCAAAATGAATCGTATGTCAGTAATCTGCTTGGCATGATCGAAGAATTGATAGTAAAGAATCTCGGTAAGATCACCCTTCTCAGGATAGTCAGGGATAGGTTTATCCCTATCATTTTTCAAAACACCCTCGGGACGGGTCAGGTCAGGGTAAAACGCAGAGACAATCAGTTTACCATTGGGATTGAGATGTTTGTGTACACAGCTCAGACAGAAGTCATGCTCCTTTTGAGTCAAAAGCAGTTGAAAGGAGTTGAAAATGATCAGTGCTAAATTGAATTTCTTGTTCAAATCGAAATCTATCATACTACCTTTGGTCAAGGTTATTCTTTTCTGAACATCATCTTTTTCCTTTTTAATCTTCTCCTTTGTTTTTTCGAGCATCTTCTCTGATATATCCACCCCAGTTATCTCAAATCCTTTTTGTGCTAAAGGCAAAAGAACTCTTCCTGTTCCGCAGGCAAGCTCCAAAACCGGAGACCCGCACTTTTCCGCGTATTCCAGCCATAGAGGAATATCAACCTTATAATCCTTTGTCCAGAGGTCGTAAAACTCAGCTATCATATCATACTTATCCATTTTCTCTCCTGATTTTATCTAAAAATCTCTGAGAATGTCTTTGCGAGACTTATCTTGAATTTGAGCGAGGGAGCTCGACGAAAAATATTTTATAATTCCTTTAAAAGAGATTGCCACACTCACCTCGTTCGCCCGCAATGACAAAATACTCACCTCTTCTCTTTCTGTTTACAGTTTATTTTTCTGTTTACTATTTACCGTTTACTGTTTTCTGTTTACTGTTATCTGATTACTTTCTACTGCCATCTCAAAGTCAACCTCCCCGTTTTTTTACCTAAATTTTCCATAAACTGCAGGGCATAATGGGAAGCGACCATGAAGAACACGCATAGAAAAGCCAATATTCCGATCTCTAAATTTATATTTAAAAATCCCATCTCAACACCCTTTTTAAAAGCCAACTGCCGCATTCCGTCAAGACCCAGGGTCAAAGGAATCAGGGAAGCGGTAAGAGCCAAGGTGAATCCCAGGCTTTTGACCGGAAAATAGAATCCTGACAGAAGATATACCGGCTCCTGAAAAAGACTAACCCCGTGCCAGGCTTCCCTGCCGTAGATCATGAAAAGGGACGAGAAAAGCATCCCCAGACCGAAAAGTGCGAACTGGCAGAGGATAAATATCAAAAACAGTCTTCCGAAATCGATCACTCCAAAGTCTATCTTGAAAATAAGGCTTCCTAAAAGGAATACCGAACCTGCCCTGACCGAGGCATACACGAATCCCCCTGAAGCCATACCCAGAAGGATAGACATCCTTGAGATGGGCGCGATCATATAAAGGTCCAAATTCCCGATCTCCTTTTCCCAGTAAAACTGTGCAGCCATAGACCACAGAACAGTCATCCAGTAGGCGCTCATAGCCCCGCCCAGGACCACAAAACCGGTGAACTCCTCCGGAGCATTTAAAGCCTTGTAAACGTAGACAAAAGCCGCTGTGCTTATAAGGGGCAAAACCGTCTCAGATATTACCCAGGAGGGCTCCCGATTCCCGGCAACCACCCTCACGTAGGCTCTGGCAATAATAGCTTTGATGTTGGTTTTAAAATCGGTTTTCATCTATCGAGATCCTCACTGTTCAAGACCTTTACCCACCAGAGAGACGAAAACGTCCTCTAAGGTAGGCTCCACCTTGGATAGGGTTATGATTTTAGAACCATTCTGGCTCAAAGTGCCGGTCACGTTGGAGATCACCGAATCATCCTCCAGTATGAACTTCAAAAGCGTCCTTCCCAGATGATGCCTGTGTTCATAGGCAAAGCTTTTCACGCCGGAAACAGCTTTAAACCTATCCAGGCCATCGGTCAGAAGACCTACTTCGATGTGGAAAACCGCATCCCTTTTCAATGACTTTTTAAGATTTGACGGAGAGTCGCATATCAAAACCTTCCCCTGGTCGATAATTGCCAGCCTGTCGCAGAGCTCATCCGCCTCAGCCATGTAATGGGTGGTTAAAAGAACGGTCTTTTTAGTATTTTCCTTGACCCATCTTTTAATGTATTTCCTCACATCCCTGGATATCTGAACATCCAGACCCAGGGTGGGCTCGTCCAGAAATAGTATCTCCGGATCGCAGATGAATCCCCTGATTATGTTCATCTTCTGCCTCATCCCCGAGGAGAGTTTCCCGATTTTGGTTCTGGCGAATTTCTCCATATCCAGAAGCTTTAGCATATGATCGATCCTCTCCCGCACGATCCTGGTGGGTATGCCATAGAACTGGGAGAACATCCATAAGGTCTCCCTGACTGTGAGTATTCCGTAGCCGGAGGTCTCCCCGCCGGTAACCATATTGATCCTTTTTCTCACCTTCTCCGGATGTCTCACCACGTCAATTCCATCCACCAGAGCTTTTCCCGAGGTGGGCAGAAGAAGGGTTGACAGGATCTTTATCAGGGTGGTCTTCCCTGCCCCGTTGGGACCCAGAAGGCCGAAAAGCTCCCCTTTTCTTATGGTCAAGCTCACGTTATCCAGTGCGGTAACCAACCCGTCATTGTTTTCCTTCTTTGCTTTTTTCAATTTAAAACTTCTGCACAAATCCAAAGTTTCTACTGCAAAATCTGACAACATAAAAATCACCTTTTTTCAAAAAAAAACTCCGTGGCAAAACTGAGAAAGCCACGGAGTTATAATTTTTAACTTATCTCAGCTCAACCTCCTAAGGAGTGTGTGGGTATAAAAATAGTTATGGCACACCCCATAGAATTTCCTTCATTTGTCCACAAATTAATCATATACCCACCTCCTAAGAGACTTTTAATTAATTACGCTAAATAATATTTTTTGTCAAGAAAAAAATCCAATAAAATGAAAAAAATGGGGATTTTTTAAATCCCCATTTCCCCTTTCCGGTTAAAACTTAACCGGTGCCATCGTTGACGGTGTTAAGAAGTGCTCCATCCTGATCGATTGTCCAGGTATCGATGGTGGCATCGTCATCCAGATTCGCTGTTGCCCTGCAGGTGAAACTGGTGGAATCAGAGGTAATTCGATAAGTGTATCTGGCATTGGGCATGATCTCCACACCGATGGGCTTGAAAGTTCAACCTGCGCACATGCTCTGACCATTGCAACAATAGGTGTCGAATTCCATCTTGTAAGCTCTCTGCATCACGTAGATCTGTTTTAATATCGTCTTTGCCTCGGTCTGCTTCGTTTTTAACGTGACATGCATAAAACGCGGGATTGCCATTGCAGCCAGAATTCCGATGATAACCACGACGATCATCAGCTCGATCAAGGTAAAGCCCGAAGTTTTTTTCTTGAATCTACTCAGCACATTTTCACCCCTTTCATATATTAAATTTTATTTAAAGACATTATTTACCATCATACTTTTGAGCAAAAGCTATGCCTTTTTTTGATATTTATCATAAGTCTTTGAAAAACAGATGATTCGACATCGGAAACCAAACTGAAATAATTGCAAATCCCGAAATTCGTAGAGCAAATTACCTGGATTTTTGCAAATTACCAGAGGTAAAGCATAACTTTTACACCTCAAGTATCTAAAAGCGTATAAGTTAATAGGGAGTTTGAAAGTTATGAAAACACTTTGTGTTTTTCTTTTTGCTATTTTTCTTGTGAATTTCTGCTCTGCTCAGGATATCGTCCAAATTTGTTACCATATCAATTCAGATAGTATGCCTGCACAGGATATGTCCTCAGGATACGATGATTCAGCGGGAGAGTTAAGGATATTCATATGGAAAATACCTTTAGAGACAATACCGAAGGGCACAGATTATCTTATCTATATTGATCTTTCAGGAGATGGATCAATTTTTTTAGACACAGTAGAAGCTTCTGATTATCTGGCAAATACCCTAAATTATGAGGAGGTCGACTGCTCCGAATTAGGACTGGTTTATGCTCCTGAGTCGGAAAATGAGGAGAATTTCTCCCTGCCTGAGAATTTCGAACTATTTCAAAACTATCCCAATCCACAATATCTTATGAGTTAAAAGAAGAGTTTTTCGTAAAACTGGAAATTTACGACATCCTGGGTAGAAAGGTAAAAACTTTAGTTTCGGAGAAACAATCTCCGGGATTTAAAACTTTCATCTGGGATGGAAAAAACGATGTCCAAAGGACTCTATCCAGTGGAGTTTATCTTTACAGATTGGAAGCTGGAGCACAGAAGGAAACCAAAAAGATGATCCTTTTGAAATAATAAAGGTCGTTAAAATTTATCTGAAAATGCCAAATAAAAACTTTACCAGAGAAAGCATAAAAAGGATTAAAAGCACAATCCCGGCTATCCAGAACACCTTGCCTTTGGTCTTGTGCTGAGGAAACTCATATCCGCATATATAACAGACTTTACTCTCCTCGGGAATCTCAGTAGCGCAGTTAGGGCATTCCTTTTTCTTTCCCATCCAAAAGGCTCCTTTCTGTTCAAGATAAAAAGGTTTCTTTGTTATGCAAGAGTAAAGTGAGAAAGAACTTATAATCAAAAATATTGTCTGAAAGATACGACTTCTCAAATCTGTTGTTTTTCCTTGACCCCAAGGATACAATCGTATAGTTTATAGTGATTTAAAATGAAAAAAAGATTCAAAATCCCGATGCTGTTTTTTATATCCATATTTATCGCAATTGGAATAATTTATCTACTTTTAATCCAAACCTCCTTGCTTTACAGTCCATTCAATTACTGGCTGAACTTTTATATCTCAAAAAGCTATCCTTTGAAAATCGAAATAGGCAAATTAAACGGCTCAATATTCAATCGATTGATACTTCGTGATGTGCACCTGCTCTACAACACTCCTGAGAACAAATATACCCTCCTTAAAACAAAAAAGATCGATCTAAGGTACAATCCCTTTGATTTTTTAAAAGGAAAGCTGATTTTTCATTATGCTGAGCTTGATTCCCCCCTTATACAAATACACAAAAAAAATGGAAAATACCTTCTGCCCCAGCCCAAGAAAAAGAAAAGGATAGTTTTAACTCCCCCCAAATCCCTATACGTGAAATTGGATACCCTGCTTTTAAATGGTGGGACTTTTACCCTTCAAGATGATTCTCATCCTATTGAAATTGAAAATCTAAATCTTTTTTCATCCTTCGAAAGAAAGGATAAAAAGAATGATATAGAAATCCTCTTTTGCAATTTCGAATACCCGAACAAGAATTTAGCGATAAAAAAAATCGAAGGCGAAATCCAACTTGAAAAAGACACGATTTTTCTTTCGGATTTAATTTTAAACACCGGAAGTTCTAAAATCACAACCTCCGGAATCCTTGCCCATCTCAAAAACCCCGAATTGAATCTTGATATAAAGACTGATCCTTTGAATCTTGATGAATTAAGCCAGCTCATCAAAGCAAAGCTTTCTGGTGAATTTAAAATCGATGGAAAACTGGAAGGGAATTTAAAATCCTTTAAAGGTGAAGCTATGCTCTCCGGTGATCTTTTTGAAAGAGCTTTCGATAATGTAGACGTAGAATACTCTTATAAAAATAAAATCCTTAATTTCGGTAGGATTCGAGGGGAGGTTTTCAAATCATATCTTTCGGGTTCTGGAAAAATGGATTTTAGAGAAAAACCAGAAAACTATAGCTTGGATGTTCAGGTTAAAAACCTCTATCTCCCGAATATCGTGCCCACTTCCCTTACGACCGATTTCTCCGGCAAAATCGTTTTGGATGGCCAGGGTTTTTCAGAAGATGATTTCCTGTTAAATATAAAGGTGGATTTAGAACCGGGCAAGATTGATAAGTATACTTTTGATAAAGCCCAAGGCGAACTCTCCTTGGATTTCTCCTCAATTCACTTCGTTCCCAATTTTACGCTTGAATATCAAAACATAAAAGCTCTTTGCCAGGGTAATCTTGATTTTCAGGGAAATGTAAACTTAAAAGCACAGACCTCTTTTCCTGATCTGAGCAACTTCCAAGGTAAAATCCCGATAAAAAAGCTCGGAGGAAAAGGGAAAGCCAATCTCTGGATAGGTGGCACCACTGAAAATCTGAATGTCAAAGCCGAGCTCGAATCCGATTCCCTTCAGGTTTATGATTTCTTCACCCGTGATTTCTCGGGTTTTCTGGAAATGGTAAATTTCCCTGCCCAAAGGAATGGAAGGCTTTTATCCCGAGCCTTATCAGGCAGTATCTGGGGTATCGACTATGATTCCCTTGGGGTGAAATTAGATTTGGAAGGAGACCTTTTAAAAATCGACACCCTTTGTCTAATAAGCGATGAAACCAACATAAGTCTTCGGGGCAAACTCGATAATTCCGTCTCCCCGAGTGAATTAGTATTAGAAGGTTTAAGGGGAAATTTCAAAGATAATTTTTTCGAGACAACAAGTGATGTTAAGATCCTTCTGGATAAAAATTTTTTTGAGGCCAAGGATTTTGAACTGAAATCCAACATAGGCTCATTTGTAATATCGGGTAAGTTTGACTATCCAGATAAGATAGATTTCAAGGCATCCTTCTCTGAGGTAGATCTGTTCCCCTTATCCAATACTTTTCTTTCCCAGAAAGATATTTTGGGGGTTCTGGAGGGAAATGTATCAATTAATCAAAGCTTCTCCGATCCGGTTATAAGATCAAAAACAGTGGTTTCTGATTTTAAATACAAACAGGTCGATTTAGGAAAATTTGAAGCTGAGATTTTTTATAAAGATAAAAAAATAAATTTAGAAAAGCTTAATCTATCTCATCCAGATGGGACATTCACCATCCAAGGGTATCTCCCCTTCTTCTTTTCAGTTTTCCCTTTGAAGACAGAGCTTCTTAATACCGAACAGTCCTTTCAGGTTAAAGGAAAAGGTGAAGAGCTGAAAATATTCTACCCATTTTTATCCTTCATAGAATACATAAAAGGACCTTTTGAAACAAACATAGAAATCTCAGGAACTCCTCAAAACCGAGAAATCGATGGTCAGCTGAAACTAAACAAAGGGACCATGAAATTCAATCCCTTCCGTGATCCCATAACAAATTTGGATTCGGAATTGAAATTGGAGAACAATATCTTAACCTTTGAGAAATTTGAGGGCGAGGTTAAACACAAAAGCCTTGATTCTGGAAACCTTCTGAAAAAAATCTGGAGATTTTTCTTTCCCAAAAAGATCAAAAAGGGTGAGCTGGCGGGCTTCGGAAAGATCGAATTCAGAAGTTTAAAAGACCTGTATTTCGATCTTTATCTTGCCGGAGCGGACCTCCCCTTGAATTATGAGTATTTGGATCTTTCCGCTGTCTCTGATTTGAATATGGAGATCACCGGACCTAACCCCCCAGCACTTTCCGGGGAACTTCTATTTCACCAACTGCATTTCAAAGAGCCCTTCTCAGTCCTGTTTATCACTACACCTCAAGAAGAAGATGGCAACATATTTGATTTCAATTTCAACCTTTCCGCCGTTAACAACTGCTGGATTCTAAACGAGGATATGAACCTCGAATTCAAAGGCGATGTTTTGGTCCAGAGGGAAAAAGGGGATTTGAACCTTTTGGGTGAACTTGAGACCATAAGGGGTAAATACTTTCTTTTTGGCACGAGTTTCAAAATAAAGAATGGAAAATTCATCTTCGATAATCTGGAGGAAGTTGATCCCAAACTCGATTTTTTAGTCTCTGCAGATATGTTAAACCCGGTGTCTGCCAATCCGATGGAGACACAAATAACATCCGGCAGTGAAAAAATCGAATTAGCTATCTCTGGAAGTTTATCTGCTCCTGAGGTCAATCCCGCTCCCGACTCCCCCTACTCAAAAGAGGAGGCACTGGAGCTGTTGACCTTTGGACAGAGACTTTCTGCCCTGGATACCCTTGGAACTAAAAGTCTTTTTCAGGAAAGGGTGGTAAAAAGCTTAGGAATGGGTTATGGCGGAAGAATATTGGAGAATTTGGCTATAAGATCCTTGGGAGTAGAAACCTTCGAGATCAGACCAGCCGGAACAGGGAAGTTCAACCTCTGGGATACCGAGATAACCCTGGGGAAATACGTCTCGGAAAAAATCTATTTGAAATATACCCGGTCCCTCTCCCAATCCAGAGGAGATGAAACCGGTGCGGAATACCGCATTAACCGACATCTGTTTTTCGAAGGATACAAGGATAAAACGGGTAAGTTCCACCTGGGAATCAACCTGAGTTTTGAATATTGATGAAAAAACTGAAATCAAATTCTTCTTGTTTTATAGTTGCTGCTGCCATCCTTTTCATCTTTCTTTTCTATCCCTCTCCGTGTCTGGCAGTTAAGCCTCCGGTGCTAAATGAGATTGTAATAGAGGGAAACCAATTCCTGAAAGATAAAGAAATCAATGAAAAAATGGTTAACCAGAAGAACAGGTGGTATAATCTGCTTAATAAAAGGAGGCTGAAAAGATGGGAGCTGGAAAGAGATATCTACAGAATAAAAAACCTCTATGAAACTTACGGATACCTCGACCCGGAAATCGACATCCAGTACCAGCTCCCCGAGGAAGACAGAGCAATAATCTATATTAAAATCGAAGAAGGCGTCCAGACAATGCTTGAGCAGGTATCTCTCTCAGGGGGAATCGAAGAGCTCAAAGCTAAAGGTTCAGATATGGTGAATGACCTCCAAACCGGAAAACCTCTGAATCTGAACCAGATAGAACAAATCAGATTTTCATTGAAAACCTTATATGCAAATCATGGGCACCCCTATGCTGAGATCAAAAACACCATAGAAAAAAACCAGGATAAGACCAAAGCCACAGTCCCCTTCGAGATCGAACCAGGTCCTCCGGTTCACTTCGGTGAGGTCTTTTTGAAAGGACTAAAGCACACCAAAGAAAAAGTGGCTCGAAGGGAGCTGACCATCAAAAAGGGAGAGCTTTACAGCAGAAAAAAAATAGTCGAGTCAAAAAAGAGAGTTTATTCAACCAATCTTTTCAACTACATTAGCCTGGAAGCAGAGGAGCCGGAGAAAAGACCCACCTATCCCGATTTCACATTAAAAGTGAGAGAGAAAAAATCCAACTTCTTCGGGTTGAAAATAGGGGTAAGCCAGACCCAGCCTGCCAATTTCGTGGCTGACCTCACCACCCTGGATCTCAAAGCCGAGTGGGGCAACCGAAACTTATTTGGAACTGGAAGAAAGATCAGTCTCTCCGGTCTCTCCAGTTTTGAGATCCTAAGATACAGTCAAAATCTTTCCAACAGGTTCAGCCTTAAATTAGTGGAACCCTGGTTTCTAAACCAGAGAATTCTTCTTGACCTGGATTTGTATTACGAGCCGGGAATAAAAAGTATCCTTCAGGATTACAAGATCGAATCCTATGGTGGGAATCTAAACTTCAGCAAGGAGCTGAGCGATTTTATGAAAGGCTGGTTTACCTTCAGCTACCAGAGGATAAACATATTCGACGTGCCCCCGGAGCAGATCGAGGACGTTAAAAAAGAGCTGGGAATAAACATCAGGAGAAAACTTATCCTCATAGGTGAAAGGGATTCGAGGGAAAACATCTTCGTTCCCACCAGGGGTTCCTTCTCCACTTTCTACGCTGAGCAGGTAGGTGGATTCTTAAGGGGCGACCACCATTTCCTGAAATATATTTTCTCCTGGTCAAGATACCAGAGCTTAGGCAAGCCCGATTTTCTGAACGTTTTAGCTACAAGGTTGAGATTGGGTTATATCGAAAAAATAAGAAAAGGTGAATACGTCCCCACTTTTGACAGATTTTATTTAGGAGGAGCATCCACCATAAGAGGTTATGCTGAAAACACCCTTGGTCCCAAAGATGAGACCGGAAATCCCAAGGGTGGAAAGGTAATGATCCTGGGTAATCTGGAATTGAGAAGAGAGCTGTTCTGGAAATTCGGCCATTCGGTGTTTGTTGATTTCGGTAACGTATGGTACGAGCTGGAGAATGTCAACTGGGATGATTTTAAACTCACCACTGGCGTGGGCTTGCAGTTTTTCACTCCCATAGGTCCCTTGAGGCTGGATTACGGTAGAAGAATCATTCGAAGGAATGACCCTGAGGGAGGGAGGCTTCACCTGAGCATTCTTTATGCTTTTTAGTCAGCGGTGTCTACGGATTTAACGGATAAAACGGCTTTTATTATTTTATTAACAATTAATTTATTTAAATTCAAATAATGATCAGGAGACTAAAGGTAACCGCAAGCCTCAGTCTGCGATATGAAAACCACGTATGAGTGGGGTTTATCTCCTTTCAATATGGGCTAAGACAACCTGTGTTGCCGATACTAAAAAAAGTGAATTAAAATGAAAAGACCAATAATCGGAATAACCTGCTGTATGGATTATGAGGATAAGAAAAGAAAATATCCATTTATCTTTTCTTTTGATTATTTGAAAAGACATTACACCGAAGCTGTAGAATTGGCAGGTGGAGTCCCTTTAATATTGCCAAATATTGAAAAACTTGAATTAATAGATGACATTATGAAAACAATAGACGGGCTGCTCCTCACCGGAGGTGGCGACATTCACCCTTCATTTTTCGGACAGAAAATCAAAAAATCCCTTCAAAGAACCAAAAAATATCTTTTGATTTCAAAAGAAAGGGACACCTTTGAAATAGAGCTGGTCAAACGGGCAAAAAAGAAAAATAATCCGGTTTTCGGAATCTGCAAGGGACACCAGATCCTAAACGTTGCCTTGGGTGGAACTTTGTATCAGGACCTTTCACTTTTAAACCGTAAAACCATTGAACATTCAACCAAAGGAAAAATGAAATATAAAAGAAAGCACCATGTTGAAATAAAAAGAAATACCCTGCTTTTTTCCATAATCAAAAAGAAAAAAATCGAGGTGAACACAAATCATCACCAGGTTATAAAAGATATTGCACCCGGATTTATTGCCTGTGCCCAATCAGAGGATGGTATAATCGAGGCAATCGAAAGCCCAAAAGATGATTTTCTCCTTTCGGTCCAGTGGCATCCTGAAATGAGTTTAAAAGAAAAAACATCATCAGCACTTTTTGAAGCTTTTATTCGTGCTTGTAAAAAAAGAAGATGAAAAACAAAAAGGAAATACTAAGAAAAGCCAAACTCTATGTCATAGTAGACAAAGACATTTGCCCCCACAAGAATATCGAAAAGGTTGTATCGGATATAATCAAAGGCGGAGCTCAGATGATTCAATACCGGGATAAAAGTTCTTCGGATAAAGATTTCTTAAAAAATACTCTGAGAATAAAAAAAATCACCAGCTCAAGAAAAATTCCATTGATAATAAATGATAGGGTGGACATCGCAAAATTAATCGATGCAGAGGGGGTTCACTTAGGGGAGGATGATCTGCCCCCGGATTTTGCCAGAAGGATTTTAGGCAAAAATAAAATGATCGGGGTAACAATAAGGAATTTAAAACAGGCAAAAGCAGAAGAAAAAAAGGGTGCTGATTATCTGGGCTTGGGTCCGGTATTTCATACCACCTCCAAAAAAACAGAAAAAATAATTGGCGTAAGTTTAGTAAAAGAGGTTCAAAATAAAATTAAAATACCGGTCTTCCCTATCGGAGGAATAAATGTAGAAAATATCGAAAAGCTAACTCAAATCGGATGCACAAGAGTTTGCGTTTTATCAGCTGTCCTTTGTTCAAAAAATCCACTAAAAGCAGCCGAAAATCTTTTACATAAATTAACTCAGGTGTAAGAAAAAAACTTCACTTATTTTCTCTTCTCAGTTTCTTTTTAATTTTGGTTCTTCTCCAAATTTAGTTGCTACAGTTCTTGATAAGAAGAATAGATTTATAAATTTAGGTCGTTTGGCAAGGTAGGTAACTCGCCCCCTATCCCCCTCTCTTGTCAAGAGAGGGGGAATGAAAAGGGGTGAGTACAAGTAATTCTGTTTGTTTTCTGTATATCAGCGGGTATAAAGGATTGAAAACTTTAGTATGAATGCTTCGTACCAGCCATTTCTTAGCAGCTCTTCTGAAGAAGACTCTTTATTTTTAAACCGAAAAAGTAAATTCCAATCAAACAAACACATGTTTTTGCCTTAATATATTTTTGTAATTGACATAATATCGAATATATCATATTTTAACCAGAACTTAATCAGAGGATTTTTAAACAAAGACCGATTATTATGAAAAAAGCTTCATTAAAGATGTTTTTCTTTTTGACTGAGATCATAAATCACCGAGTTGTCGATTCAAGAGGTGAGGTGGTGGGCAAGATCCGTGATCTGAAAGCGGTTTTAGGGGAGCTTTTCCCCAAGGTAGTCTCCATATGTATACAGAAGAAATCCAGAGGCGGTCCCAAAAATAAAAAAGAGATCTTTGAGATAGGATGGGACAATGTAAAAACCATAAATCAGAACATTATAAAATTAAAAGAGGATGTTGGAGATGATTTAAAACCTTTGAAAACCGAAAAAAACCACATTTTGCTAAAGGACGAGATACTGGACAAGCAGGTGGTTGATACCTTCGGTGCAAAGGTGGAAAGGGTAAACGACGTTCATCTACTTTTAGCTGAAGGGGAGCTCAGGCTGGTACACGTTGACATCGGAATCAGGGGAATACTCAGAAGGCTTAAATGGACCGGCTGGGTGGATGGGATCACCAACTGGCTTTTCGCATATCAGATACGGGACAAGCTCATCTCCTGGAAATACATCCAGCCAGCAGCCCCTGATCCACAGAGAAAAGAGCTGAAACTCAATGTAACCCTGCGTAAGCTCAATGAGATACATCCTTCAGATTTAGCAGACATAATCGAGGAGCTGGATGGTCAGGGACGAACAGCGGTCTTTAAATCCCTGGATCTACAGACAGCAGCGGAAACCCTGGAGGAAGTGGATCCCAAGCTTCAGATCTCTTTGATCGAGGAACATACCGAGGATAAAGCTTCCGATATCTTAGAGGAGATGGCACCGGATGAAGCTGTTGATCTCCTTTTATCTCTGCCCGATGAGAAAAAAGAAAAGCTTTTCCGGGAAATGGATAAGGGAAAAAAAGAGAGGTTAATGGAGCTTCTGAAATTCGTCGAGGGAACTGCAGGAGCCATAATGACCATAGAATATCTATCCATAAATCAAAGCAAAACCATAAAAGATGCCCTTGAGAAATTTAAAAAAACGACTGATCCTCTGGAGACCACCTCATATATTTACTTAACCGATGATGAAGAAAAGCTCGCAGGTGTTTTAACCTTAAGACATTTGATCTTCAATCCTCCGGATACCATACTCTCCTCCATAATGAAAAAGGAGCTGATCAAGCTTTCGATCGAGGACGACACCAACACCATTGCAGATGCCTTCAAAAAATACAAGTTTATGGCATTGCCGGTGGTGGACAGAAACGACCGACTAAAAGGGATTATAACCTTAAGGGATGCAGTGGATGCCAAATTTCCCGAATTCGAGGATTAAAGTAAATACAGACCTTATATAGGCGAAGAGAGATTTTTGCTTGAATTAATACTAAAATGTCCAAAGGTTTTTTAAAATCGAGATGGAAAGTATTTCTGATATTTCTGGCGGTGATCGGTCCCGGGATAATAACCTCCAACGTTGATAACGATGCTGGCGGAATTGCCACTTACTCGATTGCCGGAGCCCACTTCGGCTATTCGTTTTTGTGGTCTTTGATCCCCATAACTTTGGTGTTGATAATCATCCAGGAGATGAGCGCCAGGATGGGGGTGGTATCGGGAAAGGGTCTTTCTGATCTTATAAGAGAAAAATTCGGGGTCAAAACGACATTTTACCTTCTTTCCGCTTTAGTTTTAACCAACTTCGGAAACACCATTGCCGAGTTCGCTGGCGTAGCTTCGGCCATGGGAATATTCGGTATATCAACTTACCTGTCCATGCCCCTCTG
>LJUW01000039.1 GCA_001304315.1 candidate division Zixibacteria bacterium SM23_73_2
AACTATATCATCAAACTATTCAAAGGAGAAAGGAGGGTTATGCTAAAATTTCTAAAGCGTTTCAAAAACAAAAAAGAAATGGGTTTCACCTTAGGTTTTATCTGCTTTCTGCTTCTGCTTCCCCGGGCACCCTCCTGGGGAGGATCTCCTCCCGATGCTGTGATGGTCGGTGATGAAACCTGCTCAGCCTGCCATAACGAGATCAGCGAGAAGTTCAAAGGCAACATTCACGCTCGCTTATCGGTGGGGGGGGAAAACACCTGCGAGGCATGTCACGGTCCCGGATCCAAGCATGCTGAGGAGGGAACTCCTGATTTGATCTACAGCTCTCTCAAGGATTTCACCGCCACCGGAAAGAACGTGTGTACCGACTGCCACCGGGGAACAGAATTTGATTCCTGGAGTGAGGCAACCCATTTCGAGACTGCGGAGGGATGCAGTGACTGTCACCGGATACACTCAGAGGAAGAAAATCTCTTAGCCCAACAAAAGCCCCAGCTCTGTTTTGGCTGCCACTCGGATAAAATGGCCCAGGCTATGATGCCCTCCCATCATCCGGTTAAGGAAGATTTGATTAGCTGTACCGACTGCCACTCGGTCCACTCCAAGGAGGCAAAGTACACCGTAGGAGATGACAGCCGGGAGCTCTGTTTATCCTGTCATACCGCTTATCAGGGACCTTTCATCTACGAGCACGATCCGGTAAACGAGGACTGCGGTATCTGTCACGATCCCCACGGAACGGTGGCTGACAAAATGTTGGTGCAGAACGAGCCTTTTTTGTGTCTATCCTGTCATTCCATGCATTTCCACACTACGCTTCTGAGCATCGAAGGAGATTTCGAACCTCCCATGCATCCGGAGAGGGAAAGCAAATCCACCACAGATGGAATGAAAAAGGCTTTTCTGACCAAATGTACCCAGTGCCACTCCGAGATACACGGATCCGACCTCCCGTCTCAATCAACCTCAGGTGCTGGAAAAGCATTGACAAGATAAGGAGAAGAATATGAAAAAAACACCTATAGGTCTTTTTATCTGTCTGGGCATGATTTTTGGGCTGCTGATCTCCGCACCTTTCGCCTTCTCCCAGGATGAGCCGAGTTTTTCCAGCTTAAGCCTCTGGATAGGAGGTCACTACACCGGAATCGAGGATTATCACAAGAAGGTGGGAGAGTTCGACCGCGGGGAAGAAGGGGCTTTGCCTGAGATCTTTCTGGATTACTCAAATTATAAAGGCAAAAAAACCCTTCGATTTTCAGGACACTTCTACGATCCCAAAAGAATCTCAGTCGATCTTTCGGGAAGATCAAAGGAGGTTCTATCCGGGAAAATATCCTACCACTCCTTTTACCGGCAGAGGGGAAAAGACCTTCTGAACAACCTGATGGCACGGGAGGCAACAGACAAGCTTAATACTCTACCCGGCGGGGGGAAGATGGTTACCAGCGAGGATCTGACTCCCGATGCTGATTTTGGCTATACCCGTCATCAGTTAACCTCGGATTTTAAAATCAAAGTCCCTGGCAAAGCCAATTTGAAGATCATAGCTTCCCACCGCTCAATTCTGGAGGATGGGGAGGACCAGAAAATCGTCTCCATGCACTGCTCCTCCTGCCACATGGTCTCCAAATCTGTTGAGGTTGACCGCCAAACCCACGCAGCCTCGGTGGGATTTGAGGTAAACCCTGTTGAGGCTTTACTTTTGTCCTATACGGGAAGCTTTCGCACTTTCAAATCGGAAGCACCGGTACCAACAGCGTTCTACGACACAGCAGAGCACCCGATCAAAGGCGTGAACCTCTCCGACAGGGTCATCTTCGGTGGCGAGGAGGTTGATTTTGGTGAAATACCGCAAACCCAGAAGATAGCCCATACAGTTAAGCTTCAAACCCAGATGGGAAAAAGTAAAATTTATGGCAGTTTCACCAACTCCCAGGCTAAAAACATCTCCCAAGGATTGGAGATCAATAGCAACGGTGGGAATCTGAAATACGTGGTAAATCCTACCCTGAAAACCAAATTCACTGCCACAGCATCCCTTAAAAGAATCGAGAATGACGATGTGGAAATCGACGTCCCGGCCTGGAGAGGAGGAGATCCCGAGCAGTTCGATTTCATCCGATATTCAAGCCTGACCCGAACCCAGGGCGAGGGCTCCGCAGAATTCATCTACCAGCCCGAAAGAAGATACCGGGTCTCCGTTTCCGCAGGTTATGAACAGACCACCAGGGACGATTATCCTGAGCCTGAAGCAGAGGGAAAAACCACCAAACTGAAAATGTCTCTGGGAGGAAAATACCGTCCCCATTCGAAATTCACCGGACGTCTTAAATATTTTCTTGAAAAAACCGAAGACCCCGCCCCTTATAATCTCATCTTTGAGGAATCGGGCAAAACATACTCATCACCCTTTTACTATTATCAGCGAGAGGAGCTACGCTATAGTCAGGTGACCAATCAAGCCACCATGCTCCACGGAGTGGATTTAAAACTCAATTTCAAACCTGACCAAAAAGCAACCCTCTCTGCGGGTATAAGAGCCAGCCTGGAGACCAACAGCGATATCGACACTCTGGATTTCGAGAGAACCAGGCTCCAGCCCAATTTGTCCTTAACCCTTTCCCCCAATCCCCGATGGAACCTTTTTGGAAACCTAAGCTACGTCTACGATAAGTCCAATGGATTGGCTGCCGTGGCAATGATGAATGGGTGAGGGGGCGTTGTGGACACCACAGTTAGTGGTGAACAAAAGCATTACGGCTCATTTTTCGCCGAGACCGAGTACCAGAACGAGGCGCTTTCCTTTTCCGCCAACATCTTCTTCTTTCCCAACGAGAAACTGAACTTCAATTTAAGCGGAAACTTCACTAACAGCAAGGGAAGTATGAAGATAGTAGAGATGCCCGATCCTCCAAAAGAGGTAACAAATAACATCGGGACTGCCGACTACGACTATGATTCCATCAACCTTTACTCCGATTTAGACTACACCCAATTTTATGTCTCCTTTGGAACCGAATATTCCATCACCAAAAAAGTTACCTGGACCCTGGATGCAGCCTATTACGATTTGACAGATAATATGGAGGATTACCAGGGTTATGTCTACGGAGTTGAGACCGGCTCTCTCTATATTATAAAAAGTTATTTGCAAAGATGAAAAACAGATGTTTTACGATATGAAAAAAACCCAAACTTCCCTGAAAAGCACCCGGTGTAGAAAGAAAGCCAACAAAAAGATCTCAGATAAAGGTACACTTAAATCAAAAAAGAATTTTTAAAGAGATTATGTTAATTTACACCCATATCCATCTGAATATGAATCTATAAAAAAGATTTGAGGGAGAATTTGATAGCGCGTTGAAGTAAAGTGAAAAATACAAGTTAAAAAGGTATACCGGAAGGCTGGTTGATATACTCTATTTGCATGGGGTTTGTGAATCCAGAGAGAAACAAAAGGGGCTTTGAGAATTTTCTTATTTGTAAATGCGGAAGCAAATTTGACTTTTTTGATAAAAAAATGAAACTTTTCGATAAATAATATGTAAGTACTTACGTAAGTTTAAACATATTTACCTATGCTGATATTTTACGGAGGTTCTAACTTGGATTTAATAAGACAGCTCGGACCCCTCTCTTTAGCCAGCCGGCTAAGACGTCTGACCGAGCAACTGTATAAGGACGGCACCCGCATCTATCGTGAAAACTCTGTCGATTTCGAACCCCGCTGGTTCACTCTGTTTTATCTTTTGAAAGAAAAAGGAAAAGTGTCGGTAACCGAGGCAGCTAAAGCACTGGGATTCAGCCACCCGGCCATAAACCAGATTGCCGGCGAGATTTCTCGCAGGGGGCTTATCGAATCGATAAAGGACAAAAATGACGAACGCAGGCACCTTTTACGTCTGACCAAAAAAGGAAAAACCGCCTTAAAAGAATTGGAGCCGGTTTGGGCGGATATTCAGGCTGCTGCCGGAGAACTCCTTAAAGAAGCCGGGGATGATTTCTTCAGAGGGCAACTCACCGGATCAAAGGTCGCCAGCTGGAGAGAGTTGAGATCTTAGATTACCAACCGCAGTTCAAACGATATTTCAAATCCTTAAACCTCGAATGGCTCCAAAAGTATTTTAAAGTTGAGGATGAAGATCAGATATTCCTCTCAGATCCGTATGGGATAATCATAAAATCCGGAGGTTCTGTTATCTTCGCCCGGCTGGATGGAAAAATCGTCGGCACCACCGCACTGCTCAAACATGATAAACAGACCTTTGAGCTTACCAAGATGGCAGTTACCAAAAAAGCACAAGGTCGCCAGGTGGGACGAAAACTTACGCTTGCAGCAATCGAAAGAGCGAAAACCAAAGGAGCCAAAAGACTGGTTTTGCTCACCAGTCCAAAACTGACCGCAGCATACAACCTCTATCGCTCCCTGGGATTCGAAGAAGTCTCAGGTTCACAGCCCTGGGCAACCAGCTATATTCGAGGAGGGATTCCCATGAGCCTAAAACTGAAATCAAGAAACCATAAAAATCAAAAAAGGAGGAGTTATGGGTAAAGCAACATTTTCAACCATTCTATCATTCAAGAGTTTCTTGATGAGATTGACCCTGCCTGTATTCTGGGGTATTCTCCTGGTATTAATCGGATTTTCCCCGAGATCCACATTGTCACAGGCACCAGGGGCGATGCCACCAGACAGAACCATCGATGCTCAAACCCAAAAAGAGATCATCGACAGCGTAACCTGTGCACTCAACGAGATTTATGTTTTCCCGGATGTGGCTCAGAAAATGGAGAAGCACCTTCGCAAAAAATACCAAAAGAAAGAATACAAAGAAATAACCAGCTTAAGGGACTTTGGCCAGAAGCTGACCGAGAATCTTCAGGAGATAAGCAAGGACAGGCATCTGCGGGTGATGTTTATGTCGGATGAGATGCTTGCCGGATTCCAAGGTGACACCCTCACCGATGAGGAGAAAAAGAGGGAGCTGGAGAAAAGACAGAGGGATAACTTCTGCTTTAAAGAGATAAAGCTTCTGGAGGGCAATATCGGTTATATTGACTTCCGCTGCTTTTCAGATGCAGGTGACGCTGGACCCACTGCAGTTGCTGCGATGAATTTCTTAGCCCATACCGATGCCATCATCTTCGATCTTCGTCAAAATGGCGGTGGCTCACCCAGCATGATCCAACTTATCTCCAGCTACTTTTTCGATGAGCCGGTTCATCTCAACAGTTTCTATATCCGAAAATCCGATTCCACCCACCAGTTCTGGACCCAGTCGCATGTTCAGGGACCTCGAATGACCGACGTTGATATCTATGTGCTCACCAGCAGCCGTACCTTCTCCGGAGCTGAGGAATTCACCTACAATTTCAAAAACTTAAAACGGGGAACCATAATCGGGGAAACCACCGGTGGCGGAGCTCATCCGGTTGATGGAAGAATCTTTTCTAACCTGAACGTAGGAATGTCACTTCCATTTGGTCGAGCAGTCAACCCCATCACCGGAACCAACTGGGAAGGGACAGGAGTAGAACCCGATATCAAGGTACCAGCCGATGAGGCTTTTGAAGTTGCACACTTTGAGGCTTTAAAAAAACTGTATGATAAATGTAAAGATGAAGAGCGTAAAGAGGAACTGGATTGGCACATCTCCAGATTGAATGCCCTGAGAAATCCTGTGACCGTGGATGCCTCAGTTCTCCAGGAATATGCGGGTGTTTATGGACCTCGGAAGATCACTTTGGAAAACGGGGTTTTGTACTATCAAAGGGAAGATAATCCCAAGTATCGTGCTATTCCGATGGGCAATGATACTTTCATTTTCGAAAAGCTGGATTATTTCAGGATTCAGTTCATACGCGACAGCTCGGGTTTGGTGAACGAGATCGTTGGTCTGTATTTAGGAGGCCATCAGGACAGCCACAAGCGGGACAGATAGTATCTGTTTGAACTGTCTTTATATTATATCAGAAGAAATGAGATTGTTAAAACAGGTTTTTTAAAGGAGAAAGTTATGAATTCAATCTCAAGTTATGTATTTAGAAATTCAAATCTTAACATCTTGCTCAACTGGAAATCAACATGCATCTTACTGATTATACTAATCTTGATTTTTACGATTAATGCTGGTGCTCAGAAGGATGAGCAGGGTAAAACCATCGACTCCAAAATACAGGCGGAGATCATCGACAGCGTTACTCAGGCACTAAATGAGAATTACGTCTACCCGGAAGTGGCTAAAGAGATGGAGCTTTATATCCGCAAAATGTACAAACAGAAAAAATACGAAAAAATAACCAGCTTGAGGGAATTTACTTGGGAGTTAACTCAAGACCTTATGGAGATAAGCAAAGATAAGCATCTGGGTGTTTGGTTTTTGTCCGATGAGGAGCTTTCGAGATTTGAAGGTGATACTCTCACTGATGGGGAAAAAAAGCACCAGCTTGAGAAAAGTCGTCAGGATAACTTCTGCTTTAAACAGATAAAATTTCTGGAAGGGAATATCGGCTATATTGATCTGCAATGCTTTTCAGATGCAACAGATGCTGGTCCCACCATAACTGCGGCGATGAATTTCTTAGCCTATGCCGATGCTTTAATCTTCGACCTGCGAAATAACGGCGGTGGTGATCCCAGCACCGGGCAGCTTATTTCCAGCTATCTTTTTGAGGAGCCAGTTCATTTAAACAGCTTGTATTTCCCCAGATCCGATTCCATCAAACAGCTCTGGACGCAAGCTCATGTTGAAGGTCCATGTTTGAGTGAGGTTGACGTTTACATTCTTACCAGCGACCACACCTTTTCTGGAGCAGAGGGTTTTTCTTATTATCTCAAGAATTTGAAACGCGCCACCATAATCGGTGAGACCACCGGTGGCGGTGCTCACTGGTGGAATCCCAAAATCTTCAAGAATCTCAACATTACCCTGGACCTACCCTTTGCCCGGGCAGTCAATCCCATCACCGGAACCAACTGGGAAGGGACAGGAGTAGAACCCGATATCAAGGTACCAGCCGATGAAGCTTTGGAAGTTGCACACTTTGAGGCTTTAAAAAAACTGCAGGATAAATGCAAAGATGAAGAGCGTAAGGGAGAGCTGGATTGGTATATCGCCAGATTAAATGCCCTGAGAAATCCAGTGACAGTAGATGCCTCCGTTCTCCAGGAGTATGTGGGGGTGTATGGACCACGAAAAATCACTTTGGAAAACGGGTTTTTGTACTATCAAAGGGAGGATAATCCCAAGTATCGTGCCATTCCAATGGGCGACGATACTTTTATTTTCAAAGAGCTTGATTATTTCAGGATTCAGTTCATACGCGACAGCTCAGGCTTGGTGAACGAGATCATTGGTCTGTATTTAGATGGCCATCAGGACAGCCATAAGCGGGACAGTCGGTGAACTTAAGTTTTTATTATTTCCTTTTTTATTTTGAAGGAAGGGAAAAAGTTAAGGATTGGATTTAAACTATTTTAAAGTATTTATTTTCCTCGAATAAGTATGTAAAAAATTGTAATTAGAAAAAAGTAAAGATCGAATCCACCAGAAAAAACTTAAGCTCCAGACCGGTGGTGAAGCCCGTAAAAAGGCTCACCACAAAAAAAGATATAAGGAGTAGATAGATATATTTATTGAACTCCTTTACTTCCCTATATTCTTTCTCTGTTTATTGATATCAAATCATACTCCACAAACCATGATGATGCAGTTATTTACATAGCGATCAAAAAGGAACATAACGATACGAGATTATCCAAAATGCCAAAGCATCATCAAATTAGTTTCTCCAGAGTCAAGTCCATTCTCTTTTCTTCCCCTTGAGAATGAATAATCAAGCTCACCTTTGTACCCCCACCCGCCATCAATATCCTGCGAATATCTCGTAGAAGAAGATCCTTTGTCTGCTGGCCGTTAATCTCCAGCACTAGATCCCCCTCCTTGATTCCCACTCTGTAAGCAGGAGAATCCTTAATAACATAATCGACTCTGGTTGTATCATTCTCCTGGGTCAACCACAGACCAGCCATATCGAATTCATCCTCATAATCGAAATTGAGGTTGGGTTCCAGAATCATCAATTTTTTAGGATAATCGAAGATGACGGTGAATCTTTTCAATATACCACCACCGATATTCCCATCTATCTTCTCGCTGGAGAATCCGCCCTTTTCAGATGAGGCTAAAGCGGTAACGGGAGCAGATATTCTGAAACTGCCCATCTGGATGCTTTTCATTCTGGTGATCTTACCCTTAACTTTCCCCCCTATTCCTATTCCAGAAAAGGCATCAATTTTTTTACCAGCTTTTGCCAGCAGATCATGTTTTTGGACAAAGGGCGTATGAAGGGACAGACTGCTTCTTGCTCCACAATCAATCACGAAATTTCCCTCATATTGACCATTGATTATTGCCTTAATATGGGGGTGATTGTTCTCAAGCGTAATGGAAAAGCTTTCACCTTCACCTTTGTATTCGAAGGTGGAAGGCTCATACAAAGTTAGTTTTTGATCAGCATAATCGATTTTGACCACGAATCTGCTGAAGATGTCATATCCCAGAACACCCTCAAGCGGCATTCCTTCGTATTTATTTAAAGGCTTAAGATCTACCGTTGCGGCAGTGATACTATCTATGACCAAATCATCCATTCTTATTTTCTGCAAAGTTATCAAATTAACCTCCTGAGTCGCTTCACCCACGCCGCGACCTTCAAATTTGCCAACGCCTTCCAAACCCAGGTCTTTGGCAGTCTGAGTATCCAAAATAGGTATGCTGGCACCGGAATCCAAGAGGAAGTTCAACGCCTTTGCCCCGCCTATTACCACTGGGATATGAATATGATTGCTGTTCAAAACGAACGGAATCTCAACAAAGCTTTTTCCGGATAAAAACTCGTAGTCTTTTTCCTGAGGTAAGGGAATTCTAAAAAGATCCTCGGATAATTGGGGATTGAGTTCGATGTTGATCAATTTCGCTTTTATGTCATAAGTGGTATCACCGGTATTGGTGATAAGCGAGGCCGCAACCTTGATTCCTCCAAACTCCTGGTAATCAGAGAGATAATTGGTAATTATCTCTATATCCTGCTTGCTTACTGTCTTATCTATTAGATATGTTTCAGGGTTGATGAACATTTTTACCGGCTCAACCCCTTCAGGGGTAGCTTGAATTACATGATAACTTACCCCCCATACCTCTTCCCGACCTAAGTATTTCACTTCACCTTTAGCTCGTTCTGGAAAAAGATATCCATAAAGATTGAAGTATATCTCGCTTTTGACATCTTCCAATTCCATGCCAGCTAATTCCCGAACCTGTCCGTTTGGATCCTTAATCCATCCTTTCTGGCCATCGTAAACAGTTAAACTTTTCATTACTTTTAGATCCGTCTCTTGCCTGAGCTTGTTGGGATATTTGAAATGGGATTTATATTTACCGATCAAGCCACCGGGTACGATTATATCATACTCGGTCATAGAATTCCTTCGGGCTTTTAGTGCCTTCTCTCCACCCAGAGCCTCAGTATGCTTTTTTAAGATCTCCTCCAGATTCTGTGCCCTCAAGCTTTGCCAGCCAAATAAAAGAAACAAAATAATCATAGCTAAAGCCCAAGACCTTTTAAAAAACATAAAAGCCTCCTCTGTTTTAAGATTTATCACTTATTACGGAATGAGTCTATTTATGTTGCATCAAAATCAGTCGCTTTCAAAATGTCCTCTAAAGCTACCAGATGCTCGGAACCGTACCTAAATTCGTTATATTCCAGCGGTTCTCAGGAATAAAAAACAGTACCATCGAATCAGATATGCAAAGTTCATGTAAGTTCGGGGAAAGTAAAGCCATACCCTTCCCCCGCATTTAAAAAGTGGATTACAATTTCACCAATAGTATTATTTAAGAAAGTATTTCTTCCTTGGAAATCTCTTATTGCACAAGAAGCTTTTCTATTTTCCGCGCAACCATGTCGGCAACCTGATCATAATTAGCCATCACTGCCGCGGTATACCCACTATCCAGATACATGTCCAGATTGGCATTGATACCTGGTGCACCTCCTCCGTGCCCCACGATGCGCTGCCCATTAACCTTTCGATCCTGGAAAAGATAGGCATACATCGTTCCCGGTCCCCTTTCCGTTTTGCCGGTGGTCAAAAGATCAAACGATTCTTTGGTTATCAGTTTATTGTTACGCAGGGCGATATCGAATTTCAAAAGATCTTCAACAGTGGAAAACCCGCCTCCAGCTGGACCGCCCTTAACCGCGTGCATGAAAAGGTTATTTCGCCACTTACCATCGGGATTACGAGTCCCATCATAGTTCACCTTAGTGTAACCAATAGCCAAATTGGGAACCGGGGTATCAATTTCATAGCAATCGGTGTTCACCATGCCAGCCGGTAAAGAGATATGCTCCCGGACATAATCGTAATAATCCTCTCCGGTGACCTTCTCGATAATCATCCCCAAAACGATGGGACCGGAGTTGCTGTAATGAAAATCGGTACCCGGTTCGAAAAGAAGGGTATCATCGAAGATCAGCTCTGCCAGCTGGTCAACGGTTTTGATCTCCCAAAAAGGAGCATCGAACATCTCATCCCAGTAATCCTGCATCCCCGAGGTATGGGTCAAAAGATGGTGTATGGTTACTTTTTCTGCGATCTCCTTGCGGGGAAGGTCTGGTAAATGCTTACCCACCAGATCGTCAACTGATATCTTCCCCTGCTCCACCAATTGCATAATCGCCACCCCGGTAAACATCTTGTTCATCGAGCCCAGGTTGAACTTGGTATCCAGCTTGTTGGGGATATCATATCTTTTGCATGCCAGTCCGTATGCCCGGGTATAGAAGGGTACACCATCCTTTGCGATCAAGACCGTACCGGAAAATCGATCCGTGGAAACCAGATGCTCCAGATAGCGGTCCATAAAATCGACCATCTCCTCTTGTGTTAGCTTACCCTCAGGAGCTTCGAACCCGGGTTCCTCCCCCGGTCGCAGGGACAAAAGATCAGTCTTGTGTGGAGGTAGAGTATCTGCATTCAGGATCAGATTTACCCATTCAAACGTACCCTCGGGATTTTTGGCCTGAAGCAGAACGGAAATAGAATAATCCTCTGAATTTTCGATTCGATAAAGTTCAGCCCCACCTATATCGGAATAGACCATCCTGAAAAAGTTTAGCCGACCTTCAAATGCCCCCTCCTTTTCTTTCCAGTGATCCTTTATAAAACTTTCCCACTTTTCTTCCTCGCCGGAGTTAAAAGCATCCAGAAGAAGAGCTAACAATTTACCCGATGGGGTATTTGGGATCTCTGGAGCAGAAGACTGAACTACTGTGCTAAATAAAAAGATAAACACTAAGATACAAAAAATCACCATCCAAGAGGGTCTCTTTTGCATGGGTACTCCTTTTTAAGTTAACATCAAAAACTAAGACAACACTTCTCCCATATTTTCTAAAGAGTTTTTACAAAAAAGTAAAGTTAAGGTTTCAACAATTAAAAGATTAGCCAAAAAAGAGTTCTTCTGCATTTCAGTATCATAAGTTAAATGCATACATATGTATAATTAATTTATTTCAATTTGCAATTTTTTAAATATTTCAAAAAACTTAAAAACACCTCTCTTAAGTTGAAGTATTAGCTATCTTCATCGGCTGACGTCTCCAGTAGGTAAGAGTTCTCCAGAGCCATTCAGCAGGTCCGAAACGGAAATGTTTTAGCCATAAAGGGCTGAGAATTAGTTGAAGAATCCATATAGCAATCACAATCATAAAAAGCCCAAAGCGCTGGATTCTGCCAAATAAACCCAAACCATATCCATAGAATATGGTGGTGCAAATCAGGGTATGCAAAAGATAGTTGCTCAAAGCCATTCGACCCACAGCTGAAAGCCTCTGGGTAAGCCAGCTCAAAATCCCACTTTTACAGACAAGCATAACCACCCCGGTATGACCCAGAGCAACCAGAACGCTGCCCAGGTAATTGTAATGACCCCCAATTTTAAAACGATATATGAAATCGAAACCATGCTTTAAAAGAGAGTTTATTCCATAAGCGCAAAGTGGCAATCCGATCCCGTAACCCACGATTATAAAGACAAGATAAAACCTTTTTGACCTTTCAGCAGAGAATACTTCCAGCTTCATCAATCCCATACCCAGAAGCATAAGGCCCAAAACCCGCCACAACACCATGAAAATCAATGCCTGGGTTTGCATCATCAAGGTCTGGGGAAAACGATGACGGAATATATCTAAATATCCGCCATGGTAAGTCTCAATCTCCTCAGCAACCTTCTCCGCTGACGAATCAAATCCGGAACTCATCTCCTCCCAGGCTTCAATAGCCCCTTTTTGTTCCGAAGAAAGAACCTCACCAGCTTTCACAGCAGCCTGGGCTGCCATTGCTTCTTTTTTAACCGTATGGAAAAACCATCCCGAGCCCATCTGAATGAAAACACCGAACAACAGAATAAAAATACCAAGCCCGATCAAAAATTTTGGTGAACGGCGTCTTAAAGGAAAAAGAAGCAAACCACACACTGCATAGGTAAAAAGTATGTCACCGTGCCAGAAAAGATATCCGTGAGCCAGGCCGAAAAGCAAAAGCCAGAGAATCCTTCGGTAATAGATCCCCCCGAATTTCCTCTTCACCGACTCGGCCCTTTGGTTCATCAGCACCAGACCGGCTCCAAAAAGCATGGAGAAGATAGCCATCATCTTCTGCAGGAAAAAAAGGGAGCCGAATTTCCAACTCAGAAGATTCAACCCGCTAAAACCACCCCAAACCTCCGGATTAAAATAAATGGAGCTGGGCAGGGCAAAAAAATCTATGTTTATAACCAGTATTCCCAGAAGGGAAAATCCCCGAAGAACGTCCACCGCAGCAATGCGCTCCGAAACCGCTACCGGACCCAAAGGGGTAAAAGAAGGTTGAATATTTTTCCCTTCATCGCTTCCTTTATGGTTTGGCGTCTGGTTGTTAAACAACATATCTTTTTATCTATTATAATACCACAATAAAATAAATCGCTAAATATACAAAATACAATCCATTGTCAACAGTGTTTTCGACATTAAAATTCCTGCAAGTTTTCTCTTTTAAGTTCTATCATGACAAAAGATGGCAGTAGTATCTTTTAAGTTTTTTGTTAGTTTTAGCATTGATATTTTTTTCATCTATTTTCAAACCGGCTTAAGGGAAAATCACAGTCCAGGCCAAGATCGGTTTGAGTTATCATAACAAAAGAGGAACAGGACTTTTCCCAACAAATTTGTAAGCAATAAAATTCAGCTGGCTAAATCCTAATTCAAGCTGTTTATTAAGTACTCAACAGGTTGTAAAAAATTTATAAAGGACTTTTAAAAATTCCGGAGTAGAATAAGCTCAAGATAAATAACTTGCTGTCTTTGAAAGGGGCATTTGTCTAAAAGTTCACCCTGGTAGACGACATTTTTTGTTTAATCGTTTTTTGTTTGTTCCAAAGAACAAAATATCCAGTGTTTTTATTGAAACTTTTCATCTGATAAAAAGCTAATATAAATGAATAGAGGCAATGAAAATTCTGACTTAAATAAAAAAGAATAGAGAAAATCAAGGAACATAGCATGAGAAAACCAAGCTGGAAACAAAGACTCGCAAAAAACATAAAAGACCTTGCTGGTGAGACAAAGATGAGAGAGGTGATGAAGAGCTGTGAGGGGCTTACCAGCCAAAAGGGAAAAGCCAGGTGGACAAAAAAAGCCATGGAGAAACTGGACCAGCTGGTGAGTAGCAAAACCAAAAGATGTGAGATTATGGCAAAGTCATCCTGTGTATTCTCCCAAAGAAGGATTGTAGTCTTAAGGGCGAAATATAAAAAACTAAAAGATATAGATAGACTTCTGGAACATATGCACAAAGATCCTTACTATGCCAAGCCACAAAGGAAAGGAAAGACCATCTATATTACCAAGGTCCCTTATGATCCCAAGAAATTCCAGAGGGCGAAAACCAAAAGGGAAAAAAGATTATCCTACTGCCATTGCTCCTACGTGAGGGCGACCAGAGGCAAAATATCCCCCACCTTCTGTTATTGCGGAAGCGGCTGGTACAAAAAAATTTGGGAAGGTATCCTGGAAAAACCGGTGATGGTGGTGGTTCTAAAATCGATTTTACAAGGGGACGATTGCTGCAGGTTCGCCATCCGCATATGATTTGAATATATAAAAAAATTCCAGATAAATTCATAATCGACAGAAAAAAGCCCAAACAAAGTCCTTTCATCTCTTAGCTTTCCCGAAGCTTAAGAAGAGATCTTAAAGCTGCTTATTGGAAAGGCCTTCGCAGATAGTCTTCCTCTAAAGGTCTTATTTAACATTAAGCTTTCTACTTATTTTCTTCTAATAAAACCACAATTGAATCCCATTAAGCTTCCTAAAGGTCTTTCAAGCTGAGCCGATAATAAAACAAACGAATTGTTTAAGTTAGAGGTGTCATTATTTAAAAAATCAGGTCGATTCTCTGAGCGAATCTAATCGTGTATTTTGGAGTTTTTCAATGTCCTTAAGATAACATGATGTCAAAAATCCTAATAATAAACTCAAAGAAAGGGGTGAAAAATGAGAGTCGTTGCAGCCATCATAGCTGTTCTGACGTTATTCCTGTGGGTAAGTAGCCTGACCATGGCCGCAAACACCGCTAACCAGACGGTTACCTTCGAGGTTACTGCGATCAACGAGGTTTCAGTTAGCGGAGATCCAGGCGATCTGGAAGTTAATACTGCCACTGCAGGTTCTGAGCCCACTGCTGATACAGATGCCACCACAACCTGGGCTCTCACCACTAATCAGAGTACCAAGAAAATGACCGGATCCATTGATGAAGCTATGCCAGCCAATGTTACCTTGCAGGTAAATCTTACAGCTCCTACCGCAGGAGGATCCAGCCAGGGGGACGTAACTCTGACCACCAGCGATGCAGATCTGGTAACCTCGATCGCAACAGTTGCGGAGAGCGGTCTGACAATAACTTATACATTGTCTGCTACTGTTGACGCTGGTGTAGTAGCCCAGGATACAAGGACAGTGACCCTTACCTTGACCGATGGTTAATATTTCCGTGAATATGGGACGGCCGAGCTTTTCGGTCGTCCCAAGCATTCTTCTACTCATCTGCGTTCTATGAAAAGGATATCATTTTTTATAGTATTTTTTTTCTTATTTCTGGTCAAGATCGAAGCCATAGACATCTCTGCAACTGGCGGATGGAGTGAAACAGTGGACGAAACTAATCTGATCTCCGGGGCAGGGAGTGATCTGATCGATACCTATGAAAGTGCCACTAATGCGACATTGGCCAGCATCTCCAACTGCACGGATGATAGTGATAATTGGAGGGTAGAGGTGAGGAGGAACGATAGCGGCTGGTACGGTGATTTCACAATTTCGGTGAAGAGGACCTCAGAGGGAACCGGCACTGGCTCTATTTCAGGCGGGCTCTCTTATATCGAAATTACGACAACGGATACCGAACTTTTCTCTGGCGCAGGCAACCGAGATAATATTAACCTGCAATATAAATTAACTGGTATGTCGATAAATGTGTCACAATCCAACTATAACACAACCATCATCTTCACCGTTGTTGAGATTTAACCAGGAGTGAAAATGAAAAGGATTTTTTATTTATTTCTCATTATTATTCTCTTATCTGATTTTTCTTTTGCCGGTGTATCGGTTATCGGAGGACTGACCCGAGAAAAGGTTCTTTTACCTGGAGACAAATTTGAGGGGAAAATCACTCTGGAGAATACAGGGGAGACTTCCTGGCAGGTAGATATCTATAAGAGCGATTATCTTTTCTATGCTGACGGAACCAACATCTACGGTGAGCCAAGCAGCTCCGATCGCTCCAACGCCAGCTGGCTTACCCTAAGCCCAAGCCGCCTCACTATCCATCCAAAGGAAAAAGCCTCAGTCTTTTACACCGTCCAAGTGCCCAAGAATCTTGATTTATTCGGAACCTATTGGAGCATGGTGATGATAGAGCCCGCATCAGAAGTTGCCTCGGAAAACCTTGAGGATAAAGAGGGAAGGGTAAAGGTCGGTGTTCAGACAAAGGTACGCTACGGGATTCAAATTGTTACCAACATCGGAGATACCGGAGCAAAAAGGATTAAGTTTTTGGATAAGAAACTAATTAATCAGGATGGGAATACTTTTTTCCAGATAGATGTTCAGAATATCGGAGAAATGTGGCTTTCTCCCACTCTTTGGGTAGAACTTTATAATCAGAATGGTATGATTATCGGCCGCTTTGAAGGGGACAAAAAGCGAATTTATCCAACCTGTTCTGTAAGACACAAGATCGATTTAACAGATATACCTAAAGGAAAGTACAAAGCTTTAGTGGTAGTCGATAACGGAGATGAGCATGTCTTTGGTGCTAAGTATGATTTAGGAATAGAATAATGAAAAAGGATTTTATCTCCTTCCTTTGTTTTCTTCCTCTTCTATTCTCCTTAAGCTTGGCAGAAGATGGAGGTTATGGAGTTCAAGTAAGATCTGCCTCGCCTGAACTTGTGGAAGTAGAACCCGGCAGAATCGTTACTGGAAGCTTCCTGGTCACCAACGATACCGAAGAGGAGGAGGAATTCATTGAGGAACTGAAACTGCCAGCTGATTGGCAGGAGATTATCTCCGACGAGTTTCCTCTCAGGCTAAAGCCAGAAGAAAAGCGAGTCAGAGTGGTTGCTTTTTTGGTTCCTCTTGCTTCTCCTGCAGATCGCTACCAGGTCAGCTATTCTATCAGAAGCCAGAGGGATTATAATATCACCAAAAGTGATAGCATATCAGTGGTGGTATTGCCGCTAATAAAGTTGGAAATTCTGGTAGAAGAAAAACCAGAAGCCGTAATTGCCGGAGAAGAGTATAAGGTAAAGTTTCTTTTAGTTAACAAAGGTAATACCAAAACCAAAGTAAAACTCAAAGCCAAATCAAATCCAGTTTATCCGTTGGAGATAGAACCATCTCAGGTGACATTAGATCTAAAGGAGTCACAGACTATAGGACTTGAGGTAAAAACAGATGAAAAGTTAAATAAAAGAATCAAAAATGTTCTTGAGATCAAGGCTGAAACAGAAGAATCCAAAAATGGTGCTGTTTCTATCAGGCAAACGGTTTCAGTTGCGATCATCCCTAAAGTGACCGGTGAATTAGACCCTTATCACAAATTGCCTGTCAAAATAGGATTAATCGGTGCAGGCAAAGATAAACAGACTGGTTTTCAAATAGAGTTTTCCGGTTGGGGGAGTCTGGATGAAGAAGGAAAAAGAAAAGTCGAGTTTCTATTTCGGGGTCCTGACATTCAGGATATAAGCAGACATGGAAAAAGGGACGAGTTTCGTTTAAGCTATAGACAGAAACATATAGACCTTCATTTTGGTGACAGAAGTTATTCCCTTTCCCCCTTAACTCAGAGGTTCAGCTACGGCAGGGGAGTAGAAGCAGATATTCATTTAGGGAAATTCGGATTGGGAGCCTTTTATGTAGAAGATAGATGGAAGAATCCAAAGTCAAAGAGAGCGGGAACTTATCTGGGCTATAGGTTTAGTAGTAAATTTAATATCAAAGGAAATGTCTTGTCCAAAAGGGAGGGGGAAACCTTCTCTTCCTGGGGCGATGGCCAGGAACTCTACAGTGTTCAGGCAGAAATAAAGCCCAGTAAAACCATGAACCTGGAACTGGAATTCGGCTCTTGCCAGAAGGATAGGCAAGAAACACTTGGTGACCTGGCTTTTAGAGTAAACTTGGATGGTCAGCTTTCTAAGAAGATCAGTTACTCTTTCGAGAAGATCTATGCTGATCCCGAATATTTTGGCTACTATAAAGATGTTAACTATACCACCGGCGTAATTACTTTTCCAATTTACCATAAACTTCGGGGGAATCTCTCTTACCGCACCTACGAGAATAATCTCGATTTGGACTCAACCGAGGATATAGCCAACCGGGAAAAATCTTACCAGGCAAGCATCCTTTATTCATTTCCGTTTGGCACCCATCTTTCTTTAAAGTATGAAGATTTAATCAGAGAGGATTATGCTTTGCCAGCAAATTACGATTATCAGGAGAAAACATTAGAATTGGGACTGGTTCAAACCTTCGGTAAATTCAGTCTGAGCACTCACATGGAAAGAGGAGAATTTAAAGATAGACTTTTAGCTAAAATAAATGATGATTTGGAAAGATATAACCTTTATGCCTCTTTTCGCCCCAATCAAAGGCAAAACTACAGTTTTTTCGCCAGAATCGGACACAACAATTTCACCCAAAATCCGGAATGGACAAGAAGTGCAGGTATCTCAACCCGATGGTATATTAAAGATAAATTTGCATTCAGCCTGAATTATCGAAAAGACAACGCTGGCTCGGAAAAAGCTCAGGAGCGAGACGATTTATTCTCGACCTTCACCTATACTTTGAAGAACAATCACATCCTGACTTTAAGGGCTCAATGGTCTAAGTATGAACAGAAAAAAAATGGAGAGTCTTCATTTCTCTTGATGTATACCATTCCCTTTAAATTACCGATAAGCAAAAAGAAAAGCATTGGAACTCTTAAAGGCAAAGTTCATGATGAGGAAAAAACAGGAAAACCACCAATCCCTGAGGTCATTTTAACAGCTCACGGAGCCACAGCCATTACCAACGAAAATGGCCAGTTCATCTTCCCTTCCCTTTTACCAGGAGCTTACTATCTGCGTGTTGAGAAAAACACTATCGGACTGAATCGAGTAACCAACCAGAAAATGCCTATTATAATAGATGTAAAGGGCGGAGAAGTCACTGAGATTGAAATCGGTGTGGTTACCTCCTGTGGAATCTCAGGTGGGGTAGCAGTCTTTGACCCTGGTTCGGATAAAAATATTGGTAACGTGGATACCTCGATTATTTTTGTTACAACGACGTCTCACCAAGATATGGAAAAAGTCCTCTATCCTGAACCCAATCAACCAGCACTATCCACAAAACTTCTTAAAACAAAGGGGGCAATTTCTGTTACTGCGGATGTCTCATTTGTGATGGGCTGCTTTAAAGGAAGTGAAAAGAGGGTATATTTTTCAGGAAAAGAGGTCTTTTTAAAATCCAGCTCCGAAGGAATTATTTTGTCTGAGGGGGAGGGAGAGAAGTTTGAGGAGAAAATAGAAAGGGTGGTTTTCATCCCCAAAAACAAAAAGTCCTGTTACTCCTTAAATGGCAAAGATTATAAAGGGATACTGGAGGTGATTTTCGCATCCAAAGACTCATCCATTTTAGCTTTGAACTGGTCTGAGATGGAGGGAATAGGAGTATCCGAATTCGAAGCCCTTAAAGCCCAGGCTGTAACCGTTTCAGGTGAAAGCCCGTTTTTGATGGGCACGGGCGAACAGGAAAACTTTGAGAAAGATGATCTGAGAAAGGGAAGAGGATTGTCCAACACATTAGTAGAGATTACTGACGGAGAAGAAATTTTGCGACAACTTACAGACCAAAAGAGTAAGTTCTCTTTTCAAGATATAAGGCCTGGCAAATGGACTCTCAAAGTATATAATGATGATCTGCCAGCTCACCATTATCTGGAGCAAAAAGAGTTTAAACTCGTATTAAAACCTGGGGAGGAGAAAGAACTTATGGTAAAAGTTTTGCCACGCCATAGACCTATCCAGATTATTGATGAGGGAAAGATAGAGCAAGAGAATAAATGAAGAATTTACATAAATACAAAGCAATCTGTGGAAAAATTGCAAATCCAGTAGCTATTAGACTATTATAGGTTGGTCAGCAGAAATAAACAACTGTTCCTAAATTTCTGTCTTTTATTTCTATCTATTCAATTATAAGCTCTTCAAGCAAAGTTTTTGCATTATAAACTTTATCCAGAAGAAAAAGAACATATCGAATATCCACGTTTATCGCCCGGGTAAGGTTTTGGTCGAACTGGTAATCCGAGGTCATGCTCTCGTAGTTTCCGTCAAAGGCAAGTCCCACCAGCTCACCTTTTCCGTTCATCACCGGGCTGCCTGAGTTTCCGTTGGTGATGTCGTTGGTGGAAAGAAAATTTACCGGGATATCTCCTATTTTCTTATCAAAATAAGACCCGAAATCTCTCTTATTATAAACTTTTCCAAGTTCCTCAGGGGCATCAAAGGGTTCCTCTCCGGTATCCTTCTCCAAAACCCCGTTTAAAGTGGTTATGTAATTGTAGCTCACTGCATCCTTTGGAGCATAACCCTTCACCTCTCCATAATTGAAGCGGATGGTATAGTTAGCATCAGGATAAAGATTTTTTTTCTTCCATTCGAAATAAGCTGAAATCAATTTAGGCTCAAGCCTCTTCAAAGCACCCTTAAACCTTTTGTTTCTTATTCTCAGTTCCTCTTTATCTTTTTCCAGATCCATGGCAAAATCGATGAAGGGATCATCCAGTTCTTCCAGCTCCTCTCTTTCCATATCAAACATCAAAAGCCGCTGTCCCACAGAGCCAACTTTCGTATTCTGATATAGATGGGAGATGAAATCCTCAATTACTTTCTCTTTTTTTTGGTTTTCTTTACCTTTAAAAATTCTATCTACAGCATAGATCTTCTGACCCTCTGGAAGTAAAAGCGCTCTTTTAAAATAGTAAATCAAAACTTCTTTGTCAGCTGAGGGAACTAAATTGACCTGGGCCTCTTCAAACCATCTTTTGGTATCCTGCACATCCCTATCTTGATATCCGGGTTCTCGGTCCAGATCCTTTTTCTCCTTTTCCAGGCTCCATTTATAGATGGTTGAGGCGAAACCGAAAAATCTGCAGCCGTATTGCATCCATTTCACAAGAAAATCTTTATCCTTAAAACTCCTGTAATCCTGGTACAGGCTATCCAGCTCGGTAAAGACCAGCCCGTATTTTTCGTTTAACTCGGGATTCACCTCCAAAAACTCTTTAAGTGTCCTCTCCATTTCGATTTTTTTCTCTAAAAGATTGGTCTTTTTAAATCCATCTAACATTCCCTGATACTTCTTAAGATAATTGGCGATACCTTTGATCCTTGAGGAGAGCTTCATCGCCAAAGCTGGTTCCCCCGAAGACGATTTCTCCAAGATCGATATTAAATCCTGGCTGTTACCTATGCTTTTAGGATAATCAAAATTAATCCTATCCTCGATGAAAAATGAGCTTTCATACCGCTGGGTTATGCCCGGGAAACCCAAAAGTATTACAAAATCCCCCTCATCCACACCTTCAGAGGAAATCTTAAGATAAACTTCAGAATCATAGGGAACGTTCTCCTCGGAATATTCTGCGGAGTTTCCATCCGGAGCCACGTAAGCTCTGACAAAGGCGAAATCACCGGCATGGCGGGGCCACATCCAGTTATCTATTTCTCCACCGTAATCGCCGATAGAGCGAGGGGGGACGAAAACCAATCTGATGTCTTTTATCTTAAAATAGGTGAAAAGATAGTATTTTATACCACCATA
>LJUW01000121.1 GCA_001304315.1 candidate division Zixibacteria bacterium SM23_73_2
CTCATGGCCATACTTTTGATGAGTGCAAGAAGTTCTGGGACAAGAACATAGATATCGATTCCAACACCCAGATAGATATCCTTCTGGGAATGTTGACCGATCTGAATCCTAAGAATCTAGATCAGGAAATCCTTAAAAAGATCAAGAAAGCTTATATCGAGCCGGTTTTATACAATCATCCAGATTTAGTTGATAATGCCCAGGAGGTTTTAAGCGGTTTAAAGGGGAAAGATTATAAAATAGGTTTGATCTGCAATACCGGGAGAACCCCGGGAAACGTTGCCAGAAAGCTTTTAGGTGAATTCGGAATCTTAGAATATTTCGATGGCCTCTCCTTTTCAAATGAATTAAGGGTGAGAAAACCGCATAAGAAAATCTTTTTATATACTTTAAACCAGCTTGAAAGTTTGCCCCGGACCTCGGTTCACGTGGGGGATGAACTCAAGACCGATGTCCTTGGGGCGAAAAACGTGGGGATGAACACGGTTCACCTCAAAAGAAAGGACCAGCATTACCAGGATATTGTACCTGACCGGACCATTTTTGACCTGAAGGAACTTTTCGAAATTTTGTTGACTTAAAGGTATAATTTGTTATATTTGAAATCCTTAGAAAGTTTGTCAAAAGGCTAAAAAAGGTCTTTTTATTGACGAATTACATTATATAAAGTGATTTTAATATGAAAAAAACATCTTATCTTTTCATTTTACTAATTATTTTTATACTGGTGTCTTCACAGGCCTTTGCAGGTGATCCAAGCCAGTATGACATGATTGGATTTAGAGGCGGGGTGTGGAGAGTGGAAAAAGCAGATGAGGAGATAACAAGTTCTCCTTATAAAGCAAGTGCCAAGACCCATAGCCCGTACCTGGAGCTTTATTTCTCCCTTGGGCTAAAAAAGGGGTTTTGCCTTGAGTTTCTGCTGGGCTCCTGCAGCAGAGGAGAAACCAGATTCGATGTGGATGATGGATATTTCTGGGAAAGCGTTACCATAATTCCTCTTTCCTTTGGAGCAAAGCATTTTTTCCTTTCAAGAAATCTCAAGAAAAGTTGGCAGCCTTACACCGATCTTGGTATATCCTATGTGATCGGTTCAACTAAACTGGATTACGGTTCCTTCGGCTCGTATAGAGCTTTTTTCGAGGGATATGGGGAAACCAGCTCCAATTTTGGTTTTTTTGCTGGCGGAGGGCTCGATTATCAAATAAGCGAGCTTTTATGGCTCAATTTTGACATAAAACACCAGTGGATCAAGTTTTCAAAAGAGGTGGGAGGGCTGAAAGATTACCGAGGGGCAAGATTTACCTTGGGCATCTCTTATGCCATCAAGCAAAAATGAACTTTTAACAAAAGAGGAGGCATTTTATGGCTATAAAAGTGGGTATCAACGGATTTGGAAGAATCGGGAGATTAGTATACCGTGCGGGTATGAACAATCCCAATTTGGAGTTCGTTGCGGTAAACGATGTTACTGACGCAAAGACATTGGCACATCTTCTAAAGTATGATTCCGTTCACGGAGTTCTAAATTCTGAGATCAAAGCAGAAGGAGATAAAATAGTGGTCAATGGGAGACCCACTCAGGTTTTCTCAGAGAAAGATCCATCGAATCTACCCTGGAAAGAACTGGGAGTCGAGCTGGTGGTTGAGTCCACCGGAAAATTCAGGGATGGCGCCTCTGCTAAAAAGCACATTGATGCTGGTGCAAAGAAGGTTTTGATCTCCGCCCCGGCGAAGGGATCGGATGTGCCGGTCAAGACCGTCATCCTGGGAGTGAATGAGAAAGACTTCGATCCTAAAAACGATCAGATTCTAACCATCGGGAGCTGTACCACCAACTGTCTGGCTCCTGTAGCCAAAGTCTTAAACGACAATTTCGGTATAGTGCACGGCTTTATGACCACCATCCATGCCTACACCAATGACCAGAACATCCTGGATTCACCCCATAAGGATCTGAGAAGGGCGAGGGCAGCTTCTGTTTCGATGATCCCCACCACCACCGGAGCTGCCAAAGCACTGTCTCTGGTTCTGCCGGAACTTGAGGGAAAGATGAATGGTGTGGCAGTCAGGGTTCCGGTAGCCAATGGCTCCTTAGTCGATCTGGTGGTGAATACCAAAAAGGACGTTACTGTTGAATCGGTCAATAAGGCGATGAGAAAAGCAGCTTCAGGTGATATGAAAGGGTATATAGAATATACCGAGGATCCCATCGTATCCAACGATATCATCGGCAATCCCCATTCCGCCATATTCGATGCCCTCTCCACCATGGTTTTAGGTAAGAACATGGTAAAGGTCTTTGCCTGGTACGATAACGAGTGGGGTTTCTCCTGCAGGATGATAGAGATGATGGAGATGATGGTGGGTGCGTATGTAGAGGCGGTATAGTTTGTTGCCAGAAGGTAGTTTCGGCTTTTAGTGTAAAGCATAAAATCTTTTCCTGACATAGGAGTTTGGGCAGGTTAAAAAACCTGCCTGATTAAAAAGCATTCAGAAGGAGAAAAGTTATGGAAAAACTAACCATAGATGATTTGGATTTGAAAAATAAAAAAGTGTTGGTCAGGGTGGACTTCAATGTCCCATTGGATGAGCGTCAGAACATAACCGATGATAAGCGCATCGTCGAATCCTTGCCTACCATAACTAAGATTATGGATCAGGGTGGAAAGGCGATTTTGATGTCCCATCTTGGTCGTCCCAAGGGGAAAAAAGTCCCTGAGATGAGCTTGAGACCTGCTGCGGAGAGATTGGGAAACCTTCTGGGTAAACCGGTGAAATTCGTTGATGATTGCATCGGGGATAAAGTTGAAAAAGAGGTCAACTCTTTAAATCCAGGCGAATTAATCCTTTTGGAGAATCTGAGATTTTACCCTGAGGAGGAGAAAAACGATCCTGAGTTTGCCAAAAAACTGGCAGGTCTGGGTGAGGTTTACGTAAACGATGCCTTTGGCACAGCCCATCGAGCTCATGCTTCCACTGAGGGGGTAACCAGGTATTTCGAGAAATGCGCAGCAGGCTACCTGATGCAGAAAGAGATCAAATACTTAGGAGATGCTCTGGCTAATCCTTCTCATCCCTTTGTTGCCCTTTTAGGAGGAGCGAAAATATCGGGGAAAATAGATGTGATAAAAAACCTGATGGACAAAGTTGATATAATACTCATCGGAGGGGGAATGGCTTTTACCTTTTATAAAGCCATGGGGATGGAGGTTGGCTCGTCCCTTGTCGAGGAAGATAAAATCAACTTAGCCAAGGAGATATTGGCAATAGCTAAAGTAGAACTTGACCTGCCATTGGATCTGGTGGTGGCTAAAGACATAAAAGAGGGATCGGAATCGAAAGTGGTGCAGAAAGACCATATACCTTCCGATTGGAAGGGGGTGGATATTGGTCCCAAGACAATAGAGCTTTTCTCAAAGAAGGTAACCAATGCTAAAACCATTGTGTGGAATGGTCCCATGGGAATATTCGAGACCGATCAATTCTCCAGGGGAACGGTTGAGTTAGCCAAAGCACTTTCACTGGCAACGGAGAAGGGTGCAACCACTATAGTTGGAGGAGGGGATACTGCCTCTGCTATTTTAAAAGCCGGGGTGGAGGATAAGATCTCCCACATATCAACTGGAGGAGGTGCCTCCCTGGAGTTTCTGGAAGGGAAACTTCTCCCTGGAATAAAAGCTTTGACTGATAAGTAGACAGTAGACAGTATTCAGTAAAAAGATAAGAGAATGAGATTTGAAAGTGAGGAGAATGAGAGATGAGAGTTCCGATCATAGCTGGTAACTGGAAGATGTTCAAAGATGAAACTGAGGCATTTGAATTAGCCACCGAAATCAGAAAAAGACTTAAGGATGTTTCCTCAAAAAGAATAGTTTTATGTCCTCCTTTTACCTCTATTCCCTCGGTGAAAAAAGCAATACAGGGTTCAAGTATCTACTTAGGTGCTCAGAACATGCACTGGGAGGAAGAGGGCGCCTATACCGGGGAGATATCCGCAAAGATGCTTTTGGGTTCGGGTTGTAGTTTCGTGATTTTGGGTCATTCCGAGAGGAGGGCTCATTTCGGAGAGACCGACCAGGTGATCAACAAAAAGATAAAGAAAGCTATTGAGGAGGGACTTACCCCCATAGTCTGCGTGGGCGAGATATTAGAGGAAAGAGAATCCGGAAAAACAGAAAGCGTAGTGGAAGAACAGATCAGAGGAGCTTTTGAAGGTATAAACAAGAAAGAAATAGAAAAATTAGTTATTGCTTACGAGCCGGTATGGGCAATTGGAACAGGAAAAACCGCTACTCCCAAACAGGCAAACGAAGTTCATCGTTTTATAAGAGAAAAGATTAGTTTGTTGTTTAACCAGGAAATTGCCCAGAAGGTATGTATCCTTTATGGAGGTTCGGTTAAGCCGGAGAACTCCAAAGACCTTCTGGCTGAGCCGGATATAGATGGAGCCTTGGTTGGCGGTGCCAGCCTTAGGGCGGATTCTTTTGATCAGATAGTCAGATCAGATTAAACCAGAAGGAGGTTTTTTGTATAGCTTTTTGTTGATAGTCCATGTTCTAATTTGCATAGGTTTGATGGTGACCATTCTCATGCAGTCGGCAAAGGGAGAGGGATTGGCAGGTGCTTTCGGCGGTTCCGGAATAACCGGTGCGGTATTCGGAGGCAGGGGAGCAGCGTCTTTTTTAACAAAAGCGAGCACCGTTATGGGAATTGCTTTTTTTGTAAGCGCTTTAACTTTGACCTTCCTGACCCCAGCCATGCGTGCTGGCAGAGCTCCCACCGGAAGTGATATTCAGGAGGAGGCGAGAAGAGAAAGGCAGGAGAGTCCTGTTCCTGCAACCTCTGTTCCCACGCCAGTGCCTCAGGAGGATAAGGGTGAATCGAAACTTCCTCCGGCTCCGGAAGAAGAAAAAGATAAAAAGTGAGTTTTGCGGAAGTGGTGGAACCGGCAGACACACCATCTTGAGGGGGTGGCGGCGCAAGCCATGGGGGTTCAAATCCCCCCTTCCGCAC
>LJUW01000040.1 GCA_001304315.1 candidate division Zixibacteria bacterium SM23_73_2
GTCATAAACAGCACCGGAGCGATAAAACATCCTGCGTAAAGCCTCATCCGGAGAGTAAGGCTCTTTGTTATATACCCTGCCCGAGGTCATAGCATCGTATGCGTCGGCGATGCTTACTATCCTGGAGAAAAGATTCAATTTCCTTCCCCGGTCAACTTTAGGATAACCGGATAGATCTAAATTGAGGTGATGTTCGAAGGCTACCACGATCGCTCTCATCGAGTAGCTATCCAGTCTCCGGGATGATAAAATGGTCTTGACTCCCAGCAAGGGGTGGCGTCTTATCTGCACCCAGTCGGAATCGTCAAATCGGTCAGGCTTGTTAATTAAATCATGGGGAAGCTTGACCTTGCCCAGGTCGTGGAATAAAGCGGAAAATCCCAGCTGGCATAGCCTGTTTTTATCAAATCCCAGTCTTGCCCCACACATAATGGAAAAAACACACACATTGGCTGAATGAACGTAGGTATATTCGTCGAAATTTTTTAAGGCGGTTAACTCCAGAAAAGTCGCCTCATCGTCCAGTATCAAATCCACCAGGGATTGAACCACCCTTTTAACCCGGACAATGCTAACGGTCTTGCGAGCTTCCAAGCTGGACATAACCTCTTTGACCATGGATACGGAGTTGAAGAAGGTCTGCTTGGCTAACCTCCGGTTCTCCTTCAAGGATTTCTCATATTCATCCTTTTTAAAAGGAGGAATCCTCTCCACTTTTATGTGGGATATACCCTGTTGATGAATCTCCTTTTCGAAAAGATCAAATATCTCCTCTTCTTCAGATTCTAAATGGCCAATGATACAGATCAGGATGTCGAGCTCCTCCGAGGTAATCCCCTCCTCAATTGAAATCCTCCCCCAATCAAATTTCTCGAATGTCTCCATTACGAATTTGCTGTCGGCATATTTTTCTAAATCGAATTTCAATCGAAGGTCATTCAAAAACAGATACCCCCCCTTGTAGACTAAAGCTATCTCCCCCTCTTTTTCGACAAGTTCTGAGACCAGAGCAAAAAGTCTTTCGCTCTGGTTTCTAAACATATCGTTGTTTTTCTCGTAGATCTGGGCAGTCTTTATTGAGGCATGAAGCCAACTTACCAGATCTTTTCCTCTCTCAAAAAGATGCTCTTCCTCTTTATAAAAAACCTTTTGATCTGAAAAATTCTGTGTCGTTTCTTTTGACATATAATATAATCGACTTTAAGATACCGTTTTAAATCTTAACAAAGCCTTACCAGATGCTTCCCTTAAACTTTTATTACCCTTTCTTTCGATCTCCTCTAACAAAGCCTTTGCTTCCAAAGAACTTGATCCTCCCAATGCTTTTATTGCCAGAAGTTTAGTCTCTATCTTTTTTCCCCTATTTAAAAAGGACTTTTTTTTCAAAATTTTTCGGAAATTCGGTATTACCTGGTCTTCTCCAATTATGGCTAATGCTGAAAGCAACTCCTTTTTCTCCTCGGAATCTACGAAATGAAATTCCTTGTTCTTAATTATCTCAAGCAAAGGTCTTATTGCTTCCTTGACTTTCCATTTAGCCAAAAGCCTGACCACCATATTCCGAATTTTCTCCAGATCATCGTCTAAAAGCGGAATCAAAAAAGAGCCTGAGCCGGGATGGTCAATCTTTTCCAGTGCCCTTATCGCTTCCTTGCGCACCCGGGGATCTTTGTGTTCTATCCCGGATTTTATAAACTCAACACCCTTTGAATACCTGATCTCTCCCAGAATACACAGGGTGTTTCTGGCAACATACCAGCGAGGATCATATACTCCTCTGCCCACTAACTCAAGATTTTCCTTTCCGAATTTCTCCAATACCCTACAAACCATTTTTCTTGCTGAAAAAGCCTTTAACTCTCCCAAGAGATCAATCAGATTGGAGATGCAATTCCAGGAAAGGGAACAGAGATAGTCCTGAACCGAAAAAAGGTTTAACTCCTCCTCCCGGTTGAGTATCTCTCCAACTATCTCTATTCTTTTTTTATCGCCTGCCCTCTCAACCATACCCTTCAACCTCTCCGATCTCTCCCTGGAACTTTCAGAAAACCTCTGCTGCAGATCCCGCATCGCCTCGATCATCCGGGCAGCGGATTTGAAATCATAGGTCTCAACCAAAAGATCCAATCCCCTCTCGATCAGACCAACCGTCTCGTAAAAATCGGAGAGCTCCTCTTGACTCAACATCTCAACAACGACCGTAATGGTCTCCTCTAAAGGATCGTAATTCTTATCCTTAGTTAAAAGCTGGTTTAAGTCCGCAAACTCCTCTTTTGCAAATCCCTTGATGCTCTCGACAAAAATCTCAAGCTTTTTCTCCTTGACTTTCTTCTCCTCCTCGGTCTCGGGAAGCTTTATCTCGGAATAATACAAATTCTTTAGATCAGGCTGGGAAAAATCAGGTAAAGAATAGGAGAGCTCCTCAGATAAGATCTCGTCCACCACCTCATATTTTATGTAATTAAAATCATTGCCCCATAACAAGGTCACCAGGTCATCATCTGTGGCTAACCTCTTTGTCCCTGTTTTCAATATTTCAAGAAATAGGTTCAGCTCCTCCTGGGGTAGCCCCTTTGTAAATCTTATCTCCCTTATACCATCCCTGTGCATAAAGAAGGCGATGCTTTCGTCTTTGGATTGATCCCTGTGGATCACCTCATTTTCATACAATAGATCGTTGGAATCCACCTGGATTTTGAACTCCCCGTATTTATCCAAAAAATCGTTGAACTTTGTAAAAAGATTCTTTTTGAACTCTAAAGGGACAGGATTATCCTGGGGATAGATCATCACGTTCTTCAAAGCCCTCAGAAAAAAATCGAAAAGCTTTCTGGCTTCAGCTATCCTTTGGTCTTTTCCCTCAAGTTCTTCTTTTCTGTTTTCCAGATCTTCCATAAAAACGAACTTTGGTTATATTTTATTATCGGTAATTATCCTTATCTTTGTATTGTGTAAATAAAAAACTCCCGATAAAACTTGACATCAACCAGATGAACAGAATACCTTGGTCAACAAATATATAACCCTTCACCACCCTTCTAAATTTTCAAAAATTGGAGAAAAATCAGCTTTAAATATAGTAAAAAAAACTGAAATTCTTAAATTACCGCTTCTGGTTAGCAACTAAAGATGAATTTTACCTATCCCTCAGAGCCTCCCTTACGAACCCTTTGGATTCTTTCAACCTTCTCTCCGCCTCTTTTTTATTAACCTGAGCAAGAATCATCACCAAAGCTGTCTTTACCTTACCTCCTGCTTTTTCCAGATAAAATTCTGCATCTTTGTAATCTATCCCGGTCAAGATCATTATTATCCTTTTGGAGCGCTCCTCCAGCTTTTTGCTTCTAACCTGCAAATCCACCATCAGGTTTTTGTAGACCTTTCCCATCTTTATCATGGTGCAGGTTGAGAGCATGTTTAAAATCAATTTCTGGGCTGTTCCAGCCTTCATTCGAGTTGAGCCGGAAATCACCTCCGGACCCAAAACCGGGGAGATCACGACATCAGGCTTAACCTTAAGCTGAGATTGTGGATTGCAAAACAAAAAGATGGTTTTGGCTCCTATCTTCTTTGCATATTTCAAAGCACCCAGAACATAAGGGGTTCTTTTGGAAGCAGCTATGCCAACGATCACATCATCTTTATTTAAACCTCTTTTTTGCAGATCCACCCCCCCGGCATAAAAATCATCCTCCACCCCCTCTTTGGATTTAACCAGGGTTTTGTATCCACCCGCTATTACTCCCTGAATTGTCTTAGGGGTGGTTCCGAAGGTGGGAGGACATTCAGCAGCATCCAAAACCCCCAGCCTGCCACTGGTACCAGCACCTATGTAAAAAAGCCTCCCACCCCTTTTAAGGGAGGAGACGATAAGCTCGACCCCTTTGGCTATCTGGGGTATAACCTTTTTTACCCGTTTCGCCACCTTTTGATCTTCCTGGTTTATCATCTCCAGTATCTTTCGGGTCGACTTTGAATCGATGTTTGCCGTTTTAGGATTGAGGCTTTCGGTTACCAGAACCTCAATCTCCTGAAAAACTTCACTGCTCAATTTAAAACTCCTAAAAGTCGATTTCTTTCATCCTTTTTAGAGCCATTTTAATATTTTTGATCTCTGAGGTTAATGAAAAACGAACATATCCTTCCCCACTCTTACCAAATCCCGCACCCGGGGTGGTTAAAACACCCCCTTTTTTGATTAAATTCAAGCAGAATCGCTTTGAATCCTTAAATTTGGCAGAACCAGGAATCTTTGCCCAGCAGAATATGGTACCCCTTGGCCTTCTTATCTCCCAGCCCAATTTTATAAGCCCATCAACTAAAATGTCCCTTCTTTTCCGATAGGTATCTTTTATCTTCAAAAGCTCTTTTGGGGGAAGACTTAAAGCTTCTATACCTGCCTTTTGAATCAGATGAAAAACTCCTGAGTTGGAGGTAACCTTAACCTTGAATAAAGCATCGATCAAATCCCTGTTCCCCACTGCAAAACCAAGCCTCCATCCGCTCATGGAATAGGTTTTGGAAAAAGAAAAAAACTCGAGGCAGAGATTCCTTGCGCCCCTTATCTGCAAAAGGCTGGGAGTGGTGTAACCATCATAGGTTATCTCTGAATATGCCATATCATTTAAAATAACAAGCTTTTGTTTTCTGGCAAATTCATATATCTTCTCCAAAAAATCCAGATCCAAAACTGCTCCTGTGGGATTATGGGGGTAATTCAGATACAAAAGCCTGGTTTTGGGGGTAACTTTAATTTTCCCTAAATCCAAAAGCCAATCTTTTTCTTCTGTTAGTGGATAAAAAACCACTTTGCCACAGCAGAGCAGAACCGAACGTCTGTAAACCGGATAACTTGGATCGGGAATCAAGGCTTCCTCCCCTCTGTTAAGAAAAGCCAAGCTGGAAAGCCCCAATCCCTCCTTCGAGCCAGCCAGGATCAGAACCTCTTTTTCAGGATCCAGTTTTATCTTAAATCTTTTGTAAAACCACTCCGCTATTGCTTCCTTGAGCTCAAGTAAACCCTCATAAACGGGATGACGGTGATTCTCCGGTTTTTCTGCCTCCCTTTTTAAACGCTCAATTATCCTTTCAGGAGGGAAAAGGTCAGGGTCCCCTGCACCTAAATCGATCAGCTTTCGTTTCGAGTCTTTCTTAGCCTGAGCCAACTGGTGAAAAAGATAGGAGTCGAGACTGTTTATCCTTCTTGCGGTCATTTGCTTTCCTAAAAAACTTCTATTATCTGATACTCAAGACACAACCTTTCTATTTTATACATCTTAAGGGGCTGTTGCCGAAGTCTACAAATGTCACCCTGTACGAAGTGAAAGACCTTTTATTTCTTAGGAAACTCGAAGAATGCTTCGCAAATGAGATTCTTCTCCCCGCCTTTGGCGGGGGATCAGAATGACACCCTGGTCGAGCAGGCAATGCCTGCCTGGCTAAAGAGATTGATAACATTACCATAATTTAAATTTCCTTTCCCCCACCTGTTCTGGATAAGAAAAGTTCCAAAAACAAAAGGAGAAAAACTAACCATAAAAAGGCTTTCCCCAGCTCCCTGCCGTATCTGGAAGCTTTTATACTCTTCTCGAGATCGTCCTGGGGATTTACAAACACCACATTCCAGCCCTCCAAAAATTTTTTAATCTCCTTTTGGGTTAAGACCTCAAGGTCAGACTCCAGCGGATCAAGATTTAAAGCGAATTGGTCAACGATCAAACCATCAGCTAATACAGAGTATATTCCCGGAGAATTCGTCTGAGCGATTTTAACCTTCAGATTCCTTTGAGAGAAATCCGGCTTTAAGAAAAACTCTTTTCCCCGGGGATCAACCAGTTTAAGCTTCTTGCCAAAAAGGGAAGGAAAAAGCTCCCTTTCCACCTCCTCCCCCACCAAAAAGTCCTTTTCGAATCCCAAGCTGAATCGTGATCTGCTCAGATGCTCAACGCAACGGTGAACAAAGGGTACAAAGAAAGTGTGGAGCACCATATCGTTTCCCTCCGAATCAAAAGAGCTTAAAAACAAAAGGATCTTCCCCAGACCATAATCCTTCTCTAAAAAAATCGGCTTTTGGTTTTTCAATCTGGCTAAGACCTTCTGTTCCTTATCTTCTGGGAAATCGAAATAACTGAAAAATCTGACCAAAGGAACTTCTTCTTCATCTTTGTATACTCTAAACACAGGATGATCGAAATCTATCTTACCTAAAGTCGAAAAACCCTTTTCTGACGAGACAAATCTTGAGATCTTTGCACCAAAAAACTTCTCCATTATATTCTGGTTATAGGATTTTAAATCGATTCCCCCTCCTAATCCTAAGATCAACCCTCCGCCACCTTTTAAGAAAGCATCTAATTCATTCAAATGACCTTTCTTTAAGCTTCCAACATTGGATAAGATGACCACATCATATTCTGAAAAAGCAAAATTAACACCAGATCTTATGGTAACAGATTCGACCTCAAAATGCCAATCCTTCTCCTCAGCCGGATTCAAGGCCAAGTTAATGTAATAATTATCCTTTTGATCTTCCCCCAAAACCAAAACTTTGATTTTTTCGGGGAGATAAAAGGTGAAATACCTTCTGTTATCAACTAAAAGCTCATCATCCTCTATCTCGAAGAAACCATTGTGAATGCCAATTTTGTTTTCAGTTTGAACGAATCCTAAATCCATTTTGCTTTGAGGCTGAAGGTCAACGTCGGTTTGGCTAACCCTTTTTTTATTTAAATACAATGCCACCAGAAGGTCCTCGATCTTATCCTGGGAGAAATTACACACCTCGGCTCTCAACTCAAAAGGGCTATCCTTAATGATCAGATCCTCTCCTGAGTCTGTCTTTATTATACTCAGGTTCTTTTTCTTTTCTCCCCACAGCTTAACTATGTAAAGCCTCACATTCTGGTCTTTAAAAGAAGTCATACCCTCTCCCAGCCATCCTGATCTGTTAAGATCTGAGAGGAGGTAAATCTCCTTGTTCATGCTCTTGGAACCTTCCAGCTTCTCCCGGGCAAATGCCAAAGCCCCATTCATATCCGTTGTGAAAAACGAGGTTGGAACTTCTTTTATCAAATTACTCAAAGCCATCTTATCCGAGGTCGGCTGTGGATTTAAAAGCTCCAATTCGGAGTTGAAAACTACCAGACTTACCTCATCATTCTCCTCGAATATTTTTAAAAGCTCTTTGGACCTCCTTTTGCCGATATCCAGAATACTTCCCTCCCTGGTCTCATATCCTGTGCTGAAGGAGTTATCCAGCAAGATCACCGCGGAGGTTTGAGCTGAGGAGCTCACCACCCCCAGGCTGCCCCTCCATGTGGGGCGAGCAAATGCCACCACCACCAAAAAGATTATCAAGCATCTCAATATCAAAAGAATGAGCTCTTTTAACCTGATCCTTTTGAGCTTCGTTTTCTCAAAGGTTTTTAAAAGCTGAACTGAGCTGAAATCGAGTTTTTTTAATCTCCTGCGGTTGAATATATGAATAAGAAGCGGAATCAGTGAAGCGGGAAAAGCTAAAAGAATTGTCTGATTCAAAAAACCAATCATAATTTTATTTTCAGTATAAAGCTTTCAAAAACTCCTCAGCTTGTTCTTTCTCTAACTTGCCCGAACCTTCCAAAAGAACTCTCCGATAAAGGGACTTAGCCATAGCCGATTCCCCTTTTTTATGATATGCCCTTCCTAAGGCTAAATATATTTCGCCCAAACGCTTAGCACTTTTCTCCATAAACAAAGCCCCATTGAGATAATCTATGGCAGGGCCAAACTGGTTTAATCCTAAAAGGGATTGTCCCATCTTCAAATAGGAAAGACTGTTATCCGGTGCGTTTTTTAAAAACATTTCCGAGAACTCTTTTGCTTTCTTATATCTTTCTTTTTTAAGGCTGTCTTTTTCCAAAAAATCGTAAGCCTCACCCAAGCTCAAGTTAGCCTCAATAAGCTCCAATAGATTCAAGGACAGACTCTCCGCTTTGGTAAAGTAAAACAAGGAGGTTTTGAAATCCTTCTGTTTTAAGGAAAGCTGGCCCAATTTAAAATAACAATCTCCATAATTAGGTGAAAACTCAAGGGCTTTCTCAAATGCCTCTCTGGCTAATGAATCCTTACCATCGAAAAAATAGTTGTTCCCCAAAGCATTCCACAGTTCCGGGTTCTCCGGCTTTATCTCCATCATCTCAAGAACGGTCGAGGCTGCATCAGAGTATCTGCCAGCCATAAAATAAGCATTGGTGAGATGATAGAGACAGTCAAGCTTATCCTCTCCACTATTTCGCTTGAGCAGGTCTTTTAAAAGAACTATGGATTGATCGTATCGTTTGTTTGATAACATAAAAGTTGCTACGTCAAAAAGCTCCCAGTCAGGCGAGGAATACTCGTCAAGAAAACCATGCCACTCTTTTTCCAATTGGGTAAGGCTTTTTTTATAAATAGAAAACAAAACCTGATCTAAGGTCAGGTCGGTAACCTCCTGGTAAAATCTTTTAAATTCTCCCTTTCCGTACCTCTCGATCAAAAAACCCACAAAGGACGAGGCAGAATAGAAAGCAAACTCCATCGGTTGATCTCGATAATCCCTGGACAACTTAAGGGAACTTAAAGGACAAAGACTTTTATTCTCTTTGAGTTTTTTGGCATAATAATGCGCAAAGAACTTTTCACCGGCAAGCCCTTCCACTATAAACTTTGGGGCATACCCCCAATATTTATAATGAAGTAGTTCCATGGCAAAAGGAGAAAAGATTCCCTGGATGTCTTTGTTATAAACCGAATACACGCTGTTTTTAACCGGATCCAGAGCGCTGTGGAAGCGAAAATCCCATCCAACCTGTGACAGATGACAGGGAGAGATAACGTAGTTTATCTTTTCGGGATAAGAAAACCTCCATGATTCTTTGTGGGTTCGGTAAACCCTTTCAAGAAAATCCTTGTTTTTAAGCCAGTGGTAATCTGCCAGGGAGTTTTCCATATAATAAATGGTATAATGAACGCTTACCTCAGAGTAAAAATCATCCGGATTTTGGGGAGAATAGTCGCACCACTCCATTTTTTTGGGTACCTCCCACACCGAGGGAGAAAGTCGGACCCTGAAGATCCTGTCATTTTTTACTTTTACCTGGCCATACTCCAGAAGTTCGCCGGGAGATGCCAAAAGCTCTTTTGAGATTCTCTCAACCTTTGGTCCTAAGGTGTAAAGGTCAACCGATAAAAAAATCTTATCCTCGATTATGGTAGGAGTGACGTAAAGGGTGAAATTCCCTTGAAAGGAAAAGTTCTCTTTCCCCTCTCTTAAAACCAGCTTTCTCTGGTCAACAAGTTGAAAATCCGCAGAATCCCCTTCCGCCCCCTCCTCCACCGATATCTCCAGTTGGATGTACCGGGATGAAAAAACAAAAGGGATACCAAGAGAAAACAGAATAAGAAAAAACAAAAAAAACTTTTTCATTCTTCTTTCACCAGACTCTTTAAAAGTTTTAAGTTCTCGCCGTCCCGATTTAGCTCCTGGGGGGTCTCGATTATCTTGGGGATCTTTTTGAATTTAGTATCATTCATTAACATCCTGAAAGCTTCCAAACCTAAAAATCCTCTCCCTATATGCTCGTGCCTGTCCACCCTGGTTCCAAGATTTTTCTTTGAATCGTTCAAGTGAAAAACCATAAGTTTTCTCAATCCGATGATCCGATCGAATTCCCTGAAGGTCTTTATGTAAGCTTCTTTGTCCCTTATATCATAGCCTGCTGTAAAGGTGTGGGAGGTATCATAGCAAACACCAAGCCTACTTTTTTCCTCTACTGAGTCTATGATCTGAGCCAGATGTTCGAATCTCCATCCCAGGGCGTTTCCCTGTCCAGCAGTTGTCTCAAGACAGATTTTGGCTTTGTATTCTGGAGCTTTATGGTGAATCCAATTCAAACAGTCAGCTATCCTTTTAATCCCGTCCACCTCGTCTGGATTTGAACCCGGATGCATCACCAGGTATTTTGCACCTAAGTTTTCGGTGCGGCTCAGCTCAAAAAGAAGCGAGTTTTTGGACTTTCCCAAAAGCTCCCTATCTTTTGAGCCCAAATTAATCAGATAAGAATCGTGAGCCACGACCGTTTTTATATTGGTCTTTTTTCTGGTATTTTTGAATCTTTTGATATCCTCAGAGGAGAGTTCTTTAGCCTGCCATTGATTGGAGTTTTTGGTAAATATCTGAATGGCCGTGCAGCCAAGCTCCTCACCCCGAAGAAGCGCCTTGTAAAAACCGCCGCTTATCGACATATGTGCACCCAGTAGAACCATAAAAACTTCGTTTTTGGTTTTTAGTGGTTAGTTATTGGTTAATAGTAAGAAATTTCGTTAAACAACAATAGCAATCAACACTCTCTTTTAAAACAGTCTTTTTCTTTTGCTCAGGTAAGAGAACAAAGCAATATCATAGGGAACGGAGGTATCCAAAAGAACGTAATCGATTATGCTCTCCCTGCACTGGAGGGTATATCTTTTGATTATTTGAGAAAGCTTTTCTTTGTAATCTTTTCTTATCTGCCAGGGGGAAGTCAAAATCTCCTCACCGGTCTCTAAATCCTTAAAAACCGCTTCTCTGGTAAAACCGAAATCCCTTTCCCTGGAATCCAGGATATGAAAAACCAAGACCTCGTGTTTTTTATGTCGGAAATGCTTCAAGCCGTTGATTATCAGATCAGGATCATCCAGAAGATCGGAGATGACGATGATCAACCCCCTCCTTTTTATCCTTTCAGCCATCTCGTGTAAAGTTAAACTTATGTCGGTGGTTCTGGATGGATTCAGCTTGTCCAGCTCCTTCAAGAGATTATGGAGATGGGACATGGTCGATTTGGGAGGTAAGTATTTTCTGATGTGCTCATCGAATACCACCAGACCGACCGAGTCCCTCTGCTTAAGCATAAGATAGGCTAATGCCGCGGAAAGGTAAGAGCTGTATTCCAGCTTATGGATCCCGTTGGACTTGTATCCCATGGAGGCGGAGGTATCCAGAAGGATATAGGCTTTCAAATTGGTCTCCTCCTCGAACTCCTTGACAAAATACCTGTCGGATTTGGCATAGACCTTCCAGTCGATGTTCCTTATCGAATCACCGGGCATGTACTGACGGTGCTCTGCGAATTCAACTGAAAAACCATGATAAGGGGATTTGTGCAGACCCGCGATAAATCCCTCCACCACCAGCCTGGCCTTTATCTCGATCCCGGAGAGCTTGGAGACCACATCCGGCTTTAAAAATCTTCTGTAGGAAGCAATATTCGAATTTTCATTCATAGAAGCTTTTACCAATATTATCTAACAAAATAAGGGGCTGTTGCTGAGATCTACAAATGTCACCCTGCCTGTCCCTGGCGTCAGGCCGGGAAACGAAGTGAAGGATCTTTTATTTCGTAGGAAATTCGAAGAATGCTTCGCAAATGAGATTCTTCTCCCGCCTTTGGCAGGGACAGAATGACACAATGCCTGCACGGCCAGGGGAGTTGAGCAACAGTCCATAATTTCCACAAAAATAAATCTTTTCATCTTTTGATAGGCAAATCTTTCAGCCTCGCAACAAACCTTTTATCAGATAAAGGTGACCGATCTATTAATGATCAATAAAAAAATCTAAAAATCATTTTTAAATATTATTCTTTTTTCACTTCCCCAATCTCCTTTTCCACCTCCTTTAGCTCAGCCTCCAGTTCTTTTTTATATTCTTCCAGCATCCTCAGATACTCCTCTTTTTTCGGATACCTCCAGGGTCCGGTGAACCACAAGCCAAACGGTCTGAATCCGGAATCAAACATAAAATCCGAGAATCTGAATCTTCTCTTCATCTTTTTTTACCTCTTTTAAAAAGAATATCTTATCCCTATTTGATTCACTGGCGCAGAACTTTTACGCCAGGGACCAACGAAGGTGCCGTGTATTCTTTGATAGTTTATGCTGAAATGTGGTATGAGCTCTTTGACCAAACCCACTTCAAGATAATGGGTGAGTTTATCCCTTTCATCCAGGTCGTAATTCATGTCCCAGGTTATCTCCAGATTAAACCAGGTCCAGGCTTTTACGTTGTTTATCGATACCAGCTGAAAGGTCTGCCCCGCATTTAAAAAATCATCGTAACGGTTCTGGTAAAGTGAGATCTCGTTGGTGATCTTTTCAAAATCAAAGGACCCAGCATAAGCAAGATAAAAATTCGAAATTAAAAATGAAAAAATCAAAAACATAAAAAAACTCAACTTACCCCTCATTAATATCACCGTCACCTCCTTATGTGATTTTTATTTTTTTAATTATCCCTCCTTTTCCACATCCTCCAAAAGCTTTTTTATTATATCCAGAGTCCCCACCCCATCCGCTTCAGCATTGAAGCTGGTCACGAGCCTGTGCCTTAAAACCGGAGGAGCAACCCTTTTAACATCGTCGGTGGATGGGGTATATCTTCCATCCAGAATGGCAAAGGTTTTGGCTCCCAGGATCATATACTGGGATGCCCGCGGTCCGGTTCCCCAGCTCACCCAGTTTTTAATGTATTCCAAGGAATTGGAGGGATTGGGTCTGGTGCTCCGGGCAAGCCTTACCGCATAGCTTATCACGTGATCGGATACCGGAACCCTGCGAGCAAGTCTCTGCAGCCTTACGATCTCATCTGATCCCATTACCTTTTTCACATCCCAGGTATATGCAGAGGTGGTGGTTTTGACTATAAGGTTCTCCTCCTCCTCCGAAGGGTAATCTATGTAAACATTGAACATAAACCGATCCAGCTGAGCCTCGGGCAAGGGGTAGGTTCCCTCCTGCTCTATCGGATTCTGGGTTGCCAGAACAAAGAAGGGCTCGGATAAACTGTAGGTTTCACCACCTGCGGTAACCTCATGCTCCTGCATTGCCTGAAGCAGAGCGGATTGAGTTTTGGGAGGGGTACGGTTGATCTCGTCCGCCAAGATTATGTTGGCAAAAACAGGCCCCTTAACGAACCTGAAAGACCTCTCGCCGGTTGATACGTTCTCCTGGATTATATCCGTTCCGGTGATGTCCGAGGGCATAAGATCAGGGGTGAATTGAATCCGGCTAAACTTCAAATCCAATATCCTGGCAATCGTAGAGATCAAAAGGGTTTTAGCCAATCCGGGAACACCGATCAATAGGCAGTGACCATTGGACAGAAGAGCAACCAGAAGCTCGTCTATCACCCTCTCCTGTCCGATAATTACCTTTTTTATCTCATTTTTAATTCTGTCCCTTGCCTCTTTTAATTTCTCGACCGCCTCAATATCTTTTTTCTCTATTTTTTGTTCAACCATTTTGCCTCCAGAACTCTTTTGCGGTAAAAAAGCAAATTAAGCTAAAACATAACCCATTTCTAAATTAACTTAATGGATTCGTTTTGTCAACTCAATTATATATACGGGGAAGATAAAAGGTTCCCACAGTAACAAAGATTTTAAAAGGGCAATAGGCGATGCGAGGTCAAAGTTATAGTGAATTAACTTAAGTCGATCCTTTCTTTGGTGAGGTATATAATTTTTATCTCCTTTTCGGCAACCGTTGAAAAATCACTTTTTAATACCCTTGTCTCCACCCAGGGTAGTATATTATCCAGCTTTTTGGTCCACAAAAAGAGGTCGGTCCCCCCCTCCAAAAGCTCAAATATTATCGGTTTAGCCTTGGATTTCTCTGCTGAGAGAGAATCAGCTAAATCCAGGACGTTTATCCTTACCATCTTGTAACAGGGACGAATGCCCAGGGATTTCAGCGATGGTTTGAAATCTAAAAATTCTGCCTCGAGCTGTAGCTTCTCTCCGGTGATGAAGAAGTTCTGGGTATAACTCTTTCCATCTGATCTGAAAAGGGTTAAAACCAACCTGGTGGTCAACTCCGTTTCCCGAATCACCTCCATTTTCCCAACCTTGACCTGCGTCTGAAAGATATTAAAAGATCTCAATGACCTTCCGGTCCATAAAAAAAGCCAGGAGAACAAAAGCAAAACCAAAGACAAAACAAAAATGGAGGCATTTAAAAAATTGGATTGAGTGTATATCCACCTTTTTTTGCTTTCTCTTCTCTGGATTATTAACCGCAGAATTCTTATCATAAGAAAAACCAACACGAAAAGACCAGAGAGAAAAAGTATTGCTCCTAAAACTGGCATTTTTGTTTCAAGCATATCTATTTCAATTAAGTCTCGTGATCAGTTAACGAAAAAGTTTTTTTATCCCGATTTAACTTAAACCATCCTATACGGTTAGTCTCAAATGGTGTGGATAACTTTGCTGAGAATTGCTATTTTTTTCAGCTAACTACTTAAAAATAAAAAAATTAACATCTTTTCAACATAAACCCTTAGTTATCCACATTCTTCTTTTGGTTTAATTTTTCCTCCTTCATATTGCATTTTCCATGAAAGACCGCACCCTCCTCCACAACCAGATTTCTGGTGGTCAGATCTCCATTGATAATCGAATTGGATTGAAGCTCCACTTTCTCCTTGGCAGCTATGTTTCCCATCACCTTGCCACCTACGATTATAACCTTAGCATCCAGATCAGCTTCCACTTTTCCGTCTTCACCTATTGAGATAGTATCGGCACCAGAGACCTTCCCCTTGACCGTTCCGTCGATCCTCAATCCTCCCTGAATCATAAGATTTCCATCGAAGGTAGTTCCCTTTCCAATAATGGTATTCAAATCACCTTCTCCTTTTTTATCTTTCATCTCTTTCCCCTATGGCTAAAAAATTCTGGGGATCAACCGGCATCCCATCCTTTCTGATCTCGTAATGAAGATGGGGGGCTGAGCTTCTTCCGGTGTTTCCTGATAGAGCAATCACCTTCCCCTTGTTAACGAATTCTTTTTCCTTGATAAGAATCTCTCTGTTGTGAGCATAGAGAGTCAAATAGCCGTCCTTATGTTCCAGAATAACCAGATTACCGTATACTGGGTCCCAGCCAGAAAATCTTACCCACCCGCAGGCAGTAGCTTTCACTTCGGTTCCCTCCTTGCAGGCTATGTCCACCCCGGGATGCTCTGCATAACTCCCCTCCAACTCCTGAACGAATCCCCGGGTAATCCACCCCTCAACCGGATAATCCTCTGGAATGAAATTATCAATAAAGGGATCGTAATTAAATCGTTCAACTTTAAGATCACTCATATCATAGCCCTCAATCTGAGAATAATTTTCATCATTCATTGCGTGAAAAACATCCTTTTGATCAAGCGGTGAGCTTTTATCTCTGGGATTTCTTATTCCGGCTAACTCCCCAACTTTTTGTACGAAATCCCTGTAGGCTATAAGCTGCTTTTGAAGTTCTGAGACTCTGGCATTATTTTCAGAAAGCAGCTTGTTCTCCAAAGTCAACTTGTCTGCCTCAAGAGCCTTCTGATAAACCATACCGTAGGATGCTAATAGATAAACCAAAAGTAAAAAAAACAAAATAAAAAAACCACCCAAAAAATAAGCTAACTTCAAAGAGATCTTAAATCTCAAGCCCCTTTTCCCCTCAGGCAAAAGCATAATATTTAGATGTTTATTTCTCATAACTTTTAAAGGCTATTCTTTTTTGTGACTATATTCAATACCAGTCGTAGCTAAAGATTCAGAAGCTCCAGGATTCGGTCAAGCTCCTGTTCTGAAAAGAAATCTATTTCGATTTTCCCTTTTCTTTTTCTTTTCATTATCCTCACTTTTGTACCAAAAAATCTTTGTAGCTTTTCCTCCAGCTCTTTTAATTCTAAAGAAACTTGGTGAATTTCGGCTCTTTTGGATTTTCTTTTGCTTTTACCATAAGCTATCTGTTCTGCTTCTCTTACAGATAAAGATAAATCTTTAATTTTATTTGCCAGACCAATCTGCTCATATGGCATAGATAATGCCAATATGGCTCTTGCGTGCCCTTCTGAGATTTGTCTTGAAAGAATCAGTTTTTTGACCTCTTCGGGTAAGTTCAATAATCTCAATGTGTTAGATATTGAAGCTCGATCTTTGCCAACTCTTTTTGAAAGGTCTGTTTGCGTTAATCCGCATTCCTCCAGAAGCCTTTTGTATCCATTTGCTTCCTCTATAGGATTTAGATCCTCTCTCTGGACATTTTCGATCAAAGTTAACTCGAGCATAGATTGTTTTGACAACTTCTCCATTATGATAGCTGGTATAAGCTTTTGCCCAATCGATCTGGCAGCTTTAAGCCTCCTTTCCCCAGCAACCAGCTCGAAACCATCCTCCTTTTTTCTCACAACAACCGGCTGAATAATACCCTTTTCCTTTATTGATTCAGCTAAATCGTGAAGAGATTTTTCATCGAAACTTTCCCTGGGCTGATATGGATTGGGTTTTATTCTTTCGATAGCTATCTCAGCTAAATTCCTTTTCCCCTCTAATACCTCAGGAGTTTCCTTGGGTATTAAAGCCTCGATCCCTTTACCCAATGCTTGCCTTGCCATGATCTAAGATCTCCTTTGCTAAGTTAATGTAGCTTTGTGCTCCTGTTGAATTTATATCATATAATATTATTGGCTTGCCAAAACTGGGAGCCTCTGATAACCTGACATTCCTTTTGACCATCGTTTTAAAGATCTTATCTCCGAAATACTTCTCCACCTCCTCCGCAACCTGTTTGGACAGATTGAGCCTGGAATCGAACATGGTTAAAAGGACCCCCTCGATCTCTATTTTGGAGTTTATGTTTTTCTTAACCAGAGAAATGGTATTCAAAAGCTGGCCCAACCCTTCCAAAGCATAATACTCGCACTGTATCGGAATCAAAACCGAGTCAGCTGCGCTTAAAAGATTTATGGTTAGAAGGCCCAAAGAGGGTGGTGCATCCAGAAGAATAAAATCGTAGAGATTCTTCAAAGGCTCAAGTTTTGATTTTAATCTTTTCTCCCGATCCGGTATGTTCACTAGCTCGATTTCTGCACCAACTAAATTTATATTTGAGGGCAATATCTCCAAATAGGGCACCTCCGTCTTCAGCACAGCATCCTCTGCTGGAACCTCGTTTATCAAAACATCGTAGATTGATATTTTAAGATTACCTTTATCTATTCCCAATCCGCTGGTAGCATTGCCCTGAGGATCGCAATCCACCAGAAGGGTTTTTTTCTCAGACAAAGCAAAGCAGGAAGACAGGTTAACCGCAGTGGTGGTCTTACCCATGCCCCCTTTCTGATTGGCAACAGCGATAACCTTAGCCAAAATCACCCCCGGATTTTAAGTTTTTATTTTTATA
>LJUW01000041.1 GCA_001304315.1 candidate division Zixibacteria bacterium SM23_73_2
AATCTCCAACCCATCCTCGAACGCAATCCAGGAACCGTCATGTGACCAGGTCGGACCCTCACCCTGACAACCGCTTCCATCCGGGTCGGAACAGGGAACTACCGAGATAGCACCTCCGGGATAAGAGACGATAGTGACACCCTTAGACCCTTCAACTGCGATCTCATTACCTATTGGGGACCAGGCTGGGTTATCATCAAATCCACCTGTTACCACACGCGTGGTGTCACCAGTTACCACATCAACTGTAAAAAGAGATGAACCTGAGCGAAAAACGATTTTATTTCCGGTTCTGGACCAATCGGGCTCACTGCCAAATGTAGTCAGGGTATCAAATTGAGACCCGTTAACCGAAATTTTACCGATCCCGCCTCCGGGAAGATAGTAGGCTAACCAAGCTCCGTCTGGTGATGCAGTAGGGTGACCACCACCACTGGTGGTGATTTTAACCGGTTCAGTTGGAACCTGGTCTTCGGATGATGAGGTGGTTGATTTTTTGCTGCAGTTAAGAATCGCTAATGCGAAGGTTAACGCAGTCAGATAAATGATTGGACGGAATGTCCTCAAAATTAAAAACAGAATCTGCATTCTTTTCCTCCTGCGAATGTTATATTTCTATTATGGTCTTCTTTTCTGCGCTCAAAAACTATGTTATCATATTTCTTTAGAAAAGCAAGGTTTTTTTGAAAGCACATAACCCACCATTAAAAATGACAATCATCCTGACCGGTAAGGCAAAGGCTGTTCCTACAGAAAAACTTAGTAGGTCGATTTTCTAAAATCGACATCTTTTAGTCGAGAACAGAATCTCGACCTACTTCTATTTCAAAAGCTTGTCCATCTTTTCCTTCGCCTCATCCAGTGCCTGTTGGGGAGTTTTTTTATCATACATAACGTTTTCGACTGCTTTTTCTATTATCTCCTCGATGTAAACCCATTGGGGATGAGGGGGTGGAGAGATGGCATATCTTAGCTGATTCTGAAAAACTGAAAGATATTTGTTGTCTTTATAATATGGATCCAAAGAAGCATCCTTTGCTGATGGTGAAGCAGAGCCAATATTTTTACAGAGTTCTAAGCAGTTGTCTTTTTTTATCATGAATTTAATAAATTCTAAAGCCTCTTTTTTATGTTTAGAATCTTTGCTTATCACCAGATATTCCCCTCCAGCGAAAGATGCAGAGATTCCTTTATCCTTTTTTGGCTTGGGCATGAGAGTTACTCCAAAATCAAGTTCAGGATGATTTTCTTTAATATCTTGTAGAAGCCAGCCACCTGAGATCAAAAATCCGATCTGATTTTTTTTGAATATCTCGTCTAAATTTCTCTGAGTATCCATTATCCCAGCCTGGGTGAGCTTTTTGTAATATTCCAAAGCTTCCACACCCTCTTTTGAGTTGATCTGAGACTCAGTCCAACTATTATTCAAAATCTTCCCACCATTTGACCAGAAAAAGGGCAAAAACTTTTTATAAAGTCTATGACGCTCGAAAGAATTAGCTCCGAAACCATAGGCTTTTGGTTTCAAGCTATTTATCTTCTTACTATATTCCAGAAGCTCATCCCAGGTCTGGGGAGGTTTTTCCGGGTTAAGTCCCACTTTTTTCATTAGTTCTTTGTTGTAAAACAAAACCCTGGTGTCCAAAATCCAGGGGAACCCGAATATTCTTGTTTTGTAGGTCACAGGTTCCCACATAAGATAATCTTCTTTTATTTTTTCAGCTTCCTCTGTAACATCTAAAAGCACACCCTCGGATGAGAACTCCGGAACCCAGTCAGAACCTAATTCCAAAACATCGGGTGCGGTCTTTGAGCTGAAAGAGACAACTATCTTCTCATGCCCATCTGACCAGGTAAGGTCAGTAAGGGTAACTTTTATATTCGGATTTTGTTTTTCGAACTCGGATACTAACGACTCGATTGTTGGCTTAACTTCAGGATCGGTCCAGAACTGCCAGAAGGAGAGTTGAATTTTTTCTTCCTGTTTTTTCTGAGAGCAGGAAAGGGATAATAAAAGAATAAGTATGATTAATAAAATCTTTTTCATCATTTGATAGGTCAAAGTCGGATTTGAAGTCCAACAAGACATTGAATAACTAAATCTGAAGTCTTTGTCAAGGAGAGATTTTAAGTTAAGCTAAAGCTTGACACTCCTGAATAATTTTGGCTTGACATCCCTATATTATAGGTTAGCTTATGTTCAAATTGTTTTGGACTTCCATGCATAAATTTCAAAAAAGATCTCAAATTCTTTTTTTAATGCTTTTTTTCCTTTGTCTTTTCCACTCGATTGCATTTTGCCAGAAAGTTGATTCCAAGGATTTGAAAGGGAGCTGGTATGATCCAACGAAGACCAATGTTTTGGTTGGAATTTTAATCTGCATTGCTCTTTTATTCTTCTTTATTTTCTATGGTAAAAAAAAGGGGAATCTTTTTATCCGTGAGATAGCTGGCCTTCAGGCAATTGACGATGCCATAGGCAGGGCAACCGAGATGGGAAAGCCAATTTTGTACTCTGCTGGCTTAGGCAAGATGGAAAGGGTTGCCACCATGGCTTCGATGAACATCTTAGGAAGCGTTGCCGAGAAAGTTGCGGAGTATAACACCCCTTTGATCTTTCCCAATTATGACCCAGTGGTGATGGCTGTTGCTCAGGAGGTGGTCAAAGAAGGATTTACCAGGGCGGGTCATCCTGAGTTTTACAATCCGGACAACGTCTTCTTCGTCACCCAGAGCCAGTTCGGGTACGTAGCAGCGGTGGATGGTATAATGGTAAGACAGAAACCCGCAACCAATCTGTTTTTAGGAACCTTTGAAGCGGAATCTTTGATTTTGGCTGAGACCGGAAATTCCATAGGTGCCATTCAGATAGCGGGGACCGATTCGACCATCCAGCTTTCGTTTTTCATCGTTGCCTGCGATTATACATTGATAGGGGAGGAGCTTTTCGCTGCCAGCGGTTATCTGACCAAAGATCCAATGGTCTTGGGGAGCATCAAGGGGCAGGATTATCTTAAGATATTAATCATAATTTTGGTTTTGGCAGGTGGGATCTTGGCAACCTTTAATTCGGAATTTCTCAGAATGCTTTTTCCATAGAAAAAAGCAGGGCAGTATGTCCTGTCTAAAAAAATAAAAATTAAGATGAGAAGACAGTTACCTATCATAGTCTGTTTTGTATTCGGAATCTTTATGCTTGTTCAGTTTTTCATCCCTCACAGGTCCTTTATCTTTGCTTATGAGAACGTTCTGGACTGGATGCAGATAATATACGTTTTTACCCTTCTGGTAGGGGTGGCAAATTACATAAAGATAAATTCTAAAAAAGTCTCGACTAAAATTAAGGGCTGGGGATATAATCTGGTTGCCCTTTCAGGGCTTTTAGTCATGGTGATTTTAGGTTTTGCCCAGGGTACTGGAGAAGACACGCCTTTTTTGTGGATGTTCAATCATATTCAGGCACCCATGCAGGCGACCATGTTTTCCCTTCTGGCATTTTTCGTTGCCTCGGCTGCTTATCGGGGATTCAGGGCAAGGAGTAAAGAAGCTACCATTTTGCTTTTAACCGCAGCGGTGGTTATGCTGGGTAGGGTTCCTATTGGGAACATGATTCACTCATCTATACCCGATTTGGCTAACTGGATTCTGAATTTTCCCTCGATGGCAGCCAGGAGGGGAATTTTAATTGGAATAGGCTTAGGGACAATTTCGACATCTTTGAGAATCATTCTGGGAATTGAAAGGACTTATCTGGGAAGAGAGTAAAGAGATGAGAATAGACCGGAGAATAATTTTTGTCTTAATAGCTTTTTCTGTGGCGATTCCATTGATATTCAAAATAGGCCTTCCCAACAGGGTGACCAAAGAGGTGAGGATGGTCTACGATGCTATAGATGAACTGGAACGGGAGGAGGTTGTTTTGGTCTCTTTTGACCACGAAGCGTCATCTTTGCCCGAGATAAAACCAATGGCAGATGCGATTTTAAGGCACTGCTTCTCAAAAGATCTCAAAGTCATAAGCTTCGCTTTGCTGGCTGAGGGGACTGCGATCGGGGATCAGATTCTGAGAGATATTGCAGCAGAATATGAGAAAAGATATGGAGAGGATTATGTTTATTTGGGTTTCAGACCACAATATACTGCTGCGATATTGGGTCTGGGTGAGGATTTACATCGGGTGTTTCCGGAGGATTACAGGGGAATTTCAACCTCAGAGCTTCCACTTACCAAAAAGATAAAAAATTACAATGATATCTCTCTGGTTATATCGATAGCTGACGGCGATCTGCCGAGCTACTGGATAAATTATGCTGAGGCAAGGTACCATCAGAGATTAGCCATTGCAGTTACCGCGGTTATGGCTACCACCTATTATCCTTATTTAAGCTCGGGTCAGATAAAGGGTCTGGTGGGCGGGCTTAAAGGAGCAGCGGAATACGAGATATTGATTGGAAAGCCGGGGATGGGTGGCAAGGGGATGGATGCCCAGTCCATTGCTCACCTGGTGATTTTATTTTTAGTTGCATTGGGGAATGTCTCATATTTTCTGGGCAGAAGAAATAATTCAAAAGGCACAGGTTGAGACAACCTGTGCTACTGGAAGAAAGATGGAGATAGGTACTTTAATATCAGCTTTATTAACCCTTTTTGTCTTTTCTTTTCTTTATAAGGACAATCCCTTTTATAAATTTGCCGAGCATCTTCTGGTAGGTGTATCGGTTGGTTATTTTGTAGTAGTCGCCATAAACACCACGGTTTTGCCCAAACTCTTTTTACCCCTTTTCAAACAGGGGAATTTATTATATTTGATTCCCGGGTTTTTGGGATTTATAATGTTTTTGAGATTCTCTCCCAGGTTAAGCTGGATCTCGAGGATATCTTTAGCTTTGATAATCGGTGCGGGAGCAGGGGTTTCCATTCCGGCTTTTATGCAGGCTCAGATTCTAACCCAGATGAAAGCATCGATGTTAAGTTTCACCTCCTTTGAGGGAATAGTGGTGATGGCTGCTTTGTGCACAACCCTGATGTATTTCTTTTTCTCTAAGGAGCATAAGGGCTGGCTGGGGAGAACTGCTAGGGTGGGAACCTGGTTTCTGATGATCTTTTTTGGAGCCACCTTCGGATACACGGTTATGTCCAGAATATCTCTTTTGATCGGCAGGTTTCAATTTCTTCTAGGGGATTTTTTGCATATAATAGACTAATATGTTCTGTCCCAGATGCAAAACCAAGATGAGGGAACTTACCCGTTCTTATCACAAGCAGAGGAAATGGCTCTGTCCCAAGTGCGGGAAGGTAAGATTTCAGAGGAAAACAAAGAGAAACAATGTGTCCAGACGTTAATTTTCTCAAGTTGGAGGTTCCAGGAAAGCTAAGAGGAAAAGAACCTTTTATGTTTTCGGAGTGGTATCAAAAAGGCAAAATCAGACGGTGGATCGAATATAACCGAAGAAATGGGGAGGTTATAAGGCTTGCCGGTCCCAGGCCGGGCAAGAAGATATTGGATGTAGGATGCGCCTGGGGATATTCAGCCATGAAACTGAGCCTTATGGGGGTTGAGGCTTATGGGGTGGATATTGATGAGAAGACTTTGGAGTTCGGTGAAAAGATCGCAGAATATAATGGATATGAAGTCAAGCTAAGATATGCCAATGCTAAGGCTCTCCCTTTTTCGGATGATTTTTTCGATGAGGTAATTTGCGTGGATACTTTCGAGCACGTTCCTCCCGAGGATAGGCTTGTGGCGTTAAAGGAGATGAGAAGGGTTGTAAAGAGGGGAGGTAAGATCATTGTTTCCACACCAAATCCAGAGGGAATCGCCGAGATGGGGAAAGCAATTTTTGGCAGATTTATTCCTTTCAGAAAAGTGTTTTCCGCTTCTTACCGCTCACATCCCAGATCATATACCTTCGAGACCGGGGATAAGATGGTTGATATTTTAGTTACAGAAAAGGATATAAAGAAGTATGCAAAAAAACTTAAGCTCAAAGTCTTATCGATCAAAAATATAATATTTATATTAAAGATCGTACCTGATATGTTCTTTTACCCTTTAATTTTGATAGAGAGGGTGTTTGAAGGGGTGCCTTTTTTAAAGGATTTGGGATGCACAAAAATCTTTGAGTTACAAAAATACTAAAGAGTGTATAAAAAAAGGAGATTAATATGGACATAGAGGAAGATGATCTGGAGGAGATAGGGGAAGCTATCGAGGAGCTGGGAGGTCTTTTGGAGGAAGGGCTGGAGGATATCACCCGGACCCTCTCTAACATCGAGGAATTCCTCGAGAAAAAGCAATTAGAGGATAAAAAGCAGAAGGAGGAGTTTTTCGATTTAAAGAAAGAGACAATAGATATAAAGGAGCTTTTGGAATCCTTCGATTTAAGGCTGGCTGGACTGGAGAAGAAGGCTACCGAGCTTTTTATTGGATTTCAGGAGGAGATCGAAAAGATAAAAAAACAGCTGGAATCTCTTAGATCAGATAACGATTTGAAAATTTAAACTTTAACAAGGAGATTTGAGATTTGAAAAAGAGGATAATTTATATTTTACTTTTTTCTGTTTTTATTTTACCTGGGCTTTTTTGCTCTGAGGCAAAATACCAAAAAAGGACAGCCATAATATATGCTTTCAAAGCAGAGGGGGAGCTTTTGAGGGAGAATATGGATGTTGAGGACAGCTTGATTTTCTGTGGCAGGACCTTCTGGATGGGAGAACTCGAAGAAAACGAAGTAATAGTCGTTAACTCCGGTGTGGGGATGACCAATTCCGCCATGACCACCCAGCTTATTATCGATGAATTCAAACCCGAAAGAATAATCTTCACCGGGATCTGCGGAGGGATTGATCCGGATAATGACATTGGGGATATAGTGATCCCTGAAAAGTGGGCAACCCACGATTACGGTTATTATGGTAAAGATGGTTTTCTTATTATGCCCATTCGGGTTAAATTGCCTGAAAAGGAAAAACAGGACACTCTGGTTTTTTTCGAAGTCGATAAAGGTCTTTTGGATAAAGCAGAAGCTGTCGTAAGTCAGGCAAAAAAGAGATTTCAAAAGATTCTGGATAGAACTCCTCAGCTTAAGATCGGGGGAGTTGGGGTTAGCGGAAACTCATTTATAGACCAGGTAGAAAAGAGGGAGTGGCTTAAAGAGAAATTGGATGCCCAGATAGTGGATATGGAATCAGCAGCAGCGGTTCAGGTTGCAAAACAAAACGGGATTCCCATACTGGTGGTTCGTTCCTGTTCCGATTTAGCAGGAGGTTCTGGCTCCTCCACTGCTGAGGTTGAAATAGGGGAGTTTTTCAAAGTGGCAGCGGATAACTCCGCAGGATTTGTTCTGGAGTTGTTGAAAGAGTTGGATTCATTTTGATAAAACTCACCAGCAAGACTGGTGAGCTATCTTACCCGATAGAGCATCAGTCTTGCTGATGCCTTATAATAGAGAACATTGAAGTGCATATAAGATTAAAAAGGTTTGACTTGGAAGGACATATCCACTTTGTTACCTCAAAAACCAAAAACAACGCTCATATTTTTTCAGATAAAAAAACAGCTGAATTTTTTCTCTCGGTTCTATTCGATTGTCGAAAAAAGTACAACTTTTTCCTCTTTGGCTATGTGGTAATGCCTGATCATTTTCACATTTTAATTCAACCTGATAAGGATTATTCAATTTCTCAGGTTATGCAAAAACTAAAAAGTCTTTTCGCATACAGATATCGAGAATTAAGCGGAATTTCTGGTTCTGTTTGGCAGAAAAGCTTCTACGATTTTGTTTTAATCTCGAGAGAGAAACTAATCGAAAAATTGAATTACATTCATAATAATCCGGTTCGTAAGAACATTGTTTCATCACCTGAGGATTATCCCTATTCATCATATAAGATTTTAAGTCAATTAGATTTGAATAAAGTGCTGTGAAGATTCTTAACATGAGTACTCCGCAGGGTTTGTTTTAGAGTTGTTGAAGGGATTGGATTGATTGGCTTTTTTTCGAAATCAGGGAAAAAGATAAATATTTACGAGTTTTTACTCTTTTTGATCCGCTGAAGCAGGTCTTCGAACTTCTTCACTGATTTTATGGTCTTATCCAGTTTCTCATTTACCCTGACCACAGCCCAGGTCAGGACGATGATGGATAAGGCTAAGATTAAAAAGGATAGCTCGTTCATTATTCCCCTTTATTAAGCTTTCGACTTTATTCCTATTATACTTTAGTGACCAAGTATTTTTGGTAAATAGGGAGTTTCGCTTGGGGGCAAAAAAAAGCGAGGATTTTAAAATCCTCGCTTAATATGATAAAGTTAATTCTAACTTAAAGTACTACAGGTCTTTTACTGCTTCTTTTATCCTCTCCAGTCCCTTCTTTATGTTCTCCACCGAATTAGCATAGGAGATTCTCAAATACCCCTGTCCGTATTTACCGAAGGAGGTTCCGGACAAAACCGCAACTCCTGCCTCCTCAAGCAAATAATCAGCTAATTTTTTCGATTCCCATCCGATCTCCTTTACGTTGGGGAAAGCATAGAATGCCCCTTTGGGGGTTTTGCAGGATATCCTGGGTATGTCGTTCAGCCCGCTGATGGTAACTTCCCTTCTTTTCCTGAACTCCTCGACCATCTTATCTACATCATCCTGGGGACCGGTCAGAGCCTCAATAGTTGCCATTTGGGTGAAACTGGCAGTACAGGAGGCGGAATTGGTTACCAGCTTTGCGATATAGGGTGCCAGCTCTTTGTTCATCACCCCATAACCCAACCTCCATCCGGTCATAGCAAAGGTTTTGGAAAGGCCGTCTAAGATAATAGTTCTCTCCGGCATCCCGGGAACAGAGGCTATGGAATGATGCTCCCCTTCGTAGATGATTCGGGAGTAGATCTCATCTGCCAGAACAATGATGTCCTTGGATATGCAGATCTGGGCTATGGTCTCCAGATCCTTTTGGGTTAGCATACCACCGGTGGGATTTTGAGGAGAGTTGATAATGATCATCCTGGTTTTGTCGGTTACCAGGGATTTCAACTCCTCGGTATCTAACCTGAATTCGTTCTCCTCTCTCAGTTGGATGGGAACCGATTTCGCTCCGACGAAATTTATAACCGACTCATATATGGGGTAACCGGGATTGGGATAGATCACTTCATCTCCTTCATCGACCAAGGCTAATATGGGTAAAAAGATCACCGGTTTTCCTCCTGGGGTTATCACCACGTTTTCAGCTGTTACCTTGATGTTTCTGGTTCTGGATACCTCATGAGCGATCACCTCCCGGACCTCCATCAGACCGGCAGAGGGGGTGTAATGGGTATAACCCTGATTTATAGCCTTTATGGCTGAATCTTTGATGTTTTTTGGAGTATCGAAGTCCGGCTCCCCGATCTCCAGATGAATAACCTCAATCTTTTTCTCCCTTTCCAGTTGCTTGGCTCTTGCCAAAACCTCGAAAGCCGTCTCAGTCCCCAGCTTTGACATTCTTTGTGCGAGTCTCATATAAGACCTCCATTATTTATTTAGCATTTTTTAAATCATAAAGCTCTTTTGCTTTCTGAGCGATGTGTTCAGCCGATACCTCGAACTCCTTGATCAACTCCCAGGGTGCTCCAGACTCACCGAATCTGTCCTTTACTCCTATCATTCCCATAATGAATGGCTTTTTGTAAAGCTCTTTTGCCTGAGAACAGACATTGGCTATCCAGTTTCCGAATCCACCCACCTGGTGCTCCTCTGCGGTGACGATTATACCGGTGTCCGAAGCTGCTTTTATTATGGTTTTTTTATCCAGAGGTTTCAGGGTATGCATGTTTACTATCCTGGATTCTGTTCCGTAATCCTCCTTTAAAATCCAGGCGGCTCTCATTGCTTCCGGAACCATGGGTCCGCATGCGATTATGGTTAAATCCTCGTTCTCCGATTTATAATCCGATGCCAGTTTGATCTCAAACGCATCCGAGAAATCCTCTTTTTCTCCCCGGTATCTGATGATATTCGCCTGCCCGAAGCTGAAAGGGGTATCATCATCGGTTATCACCGGAGTTGCCTCCCTGGCAAATCTGATGTATTTGGGTCCTTTGATGTTGAAAAGCATGAATTTTGTGGCTTTGTTAGTCTCCACCGAATCACAGGGAACACAGATATGCATGTTGGGCAAACCGCAGACCTGAAACAGATCCTCCAGTGCCTGGTGGGTTGCTCCGTCCGGGCCAACCGACACTCCTCCATGGGCTTCGGCAATTAAGACGTTAAAGTTACCGTAGCAAACCGTGGTTCTCAACTGGTCCAGATTTCTCCCTGCTGCAAAGACCCCGTAGGTGCCGATAACCGGGAATTTCCCTTCCTTGGCTAAACCGGCTGCAACCCCGGTTCCGCTCTGCTCTGCTATGCCCATGCTCAGAAAACGCCTTTTTCTTTCGGGATGGTTTTTATAAAAATCAGAAATGGTTATCGAGCCTGAGATATCGGCTCCCAGACAAACAACCCTTTCATCATCTCCCACCTCATTTAAAGCCCTTCCGAATCCTTTTCTGGTTGCGTCCATCTTGACTTTCATTTTATCCTGTTTGTTCCAGAAAAAGTCTTTGGAGAACTTGGGCTGTTTAGCTTCCAGTTCTTTGGTAGCCTCAGCCTGATACTGGTCTGCTTTTTCGAAAAGTTTGTCTTTGTCCAGAATATCCTTTTTGTCTTTAAATCCCAGTTGCTCTAAAGCATTCTCCATCTCATCACATATCGGTGATTTTCCGTGCCAGCCAGCCACGTTCTCCATAAAATCAACGCCTTTTCCTTTGATGGTGTTAGCAATTATCAGGGTAGGCTTGCCTTTTAAGTTTTTCGCTTTCTTGAAGGCATCCAAAATCTCTTTCATGTTGTGACCATCGATCTCTAAGACATTCCACTTGAAGGCTTTGTATTTCTCAGCAATGGGGTCGATGTCCATCACGTCTTTAACCCATCCGTCGATCTGGAGTCGGTTTTTATCCAGAACGTTGATCAGGTTATCCAGCTTATAATGTCCGGCCTCCATTATCGCTTCCCACATCTGCCCCTCCTGATGCTCGCCGTCCCCGGTGAGAGCATAGACAAAATAATCTTTGTTATCCAACTTTGCAGCTAAAGCGATTCCAACTGAAATACTGAGTCCTTGTCCCAGAGATCCGGTGGAAGCCTCCACGCCCGGAAGCTTCAACCAGTGGGGATGACCCTGATAGGGGCTGTAGAGCTTGCGAAGTTTCACCACCTCTTCCACGTCGTAATAACCTGCCATCCCTAAAGATAAATACAGAGATGGAGCTTTATGTCCGGTTGACCAGATGATTCTGTCCCTGCCTTCCCAGAAGGGATCCTCAGGATCATGGTTGGCAACGTGCAGATATAATGCAGCGGTAACATCCATAATGGACATGGTTCCGCCAGAATGTCCTGAACCGGCAGCGCACAGGCTGATCATGTTCAGTCCCCGCATGTAGTTGGCTGCCTGGATCAATTCCTCCACAGAGTAATTTTTTCTCACCTTACCGGTTTTTGAATCTAATAGGGGCATTTTATCTCCTCAGGGAAAAAAATTGATAATTTCTTATTATTAAAGATACGGAAATTAACCGTTTCAGCTTGTGAAATTTATCACTAAGTAATATAATATATAAAAATCTTTTGTCAAACTATTTGCCTATGATATTTTTCCACAAAGAGTTTGCCTTTTTTCTTAATTCTTTTAATCCTTCTTTATTATTAATAATAAAATCGGCTCGTTTTCTTTTTTCAGCTTCTGGTAATTGGGCTTTTATCCTTTGCTCTGCTTCTTTTTTGGTATAAGTTTTTTTCTGGATTAATCTTTTGATCCTTTCTTTTTCAGGGCAGTCGACGAAAATAAGATAATCGAGATCTTTTTCAAATCCCCATTCGACGATTAATGCGGCGTCAATTACCACCACACCTTTATGTTTTTTTCTTTTTAAATTATTAATTTTTAATTTTAAATTTTTCAAAAGGTATGGATGTACGATCTCATTCAGTTTTTTTGTCAGGGGATAGGAGGAGAAGGCGATCTCACCCAATTTTTTCCTTTTCAATCTTTTTTTTGAGTCCAAAATCTCTTTGCCAAAGGTCTTGATCAATTTTTTCAAAAGGGCCGGGTTTTTTTCAACTACGTCTTTTCCTATCTCATCGCCTGAAAGGACAATTGCCCCTTTCTTTTGAAAAACCTTAGCTACCTCGGTTTTTCCTGAGGCGATGCCACCGGTGATGCCGATCAATAACATATCAGAAATTGGAGTGCAACAATTTATTGTTGCGATTTTTTATGTTGGTTCGGGGTACTCTACTCCGAACCTCTTAGATTAAGATCTTCTAAGGAAGCACGAATGAATTCGTGCCTACAACTTTCTGCATAATTAAATAGTTAATTTTTTAAAATGGCAAGGAAAATCTTGAGTGCAATAATTTATTGTTGCAAAAACAAGTTTTTGTACTCCAAAAGAAAAAGCCCACCTTGGAGCAAGGTGGGCTATTCGATTTTTTTAATATTGTTACTTCGAGTTTGAATTAAGTCCCTTGATCCTTTTTATCTTTTGCTTAACTCCATTGTCTCCATTCTCCTTTCAAGAAAATCAATCTTTTCCTGCTGAGCTTTAACTACTTCCAATAAGTATAAAGTCACTTTATCGTATTTTACTCCCTCAGGATTCCCTTTATCGTTGTATATCACCAGGTCGGGAACTGCTTTCTCAACATCCTCGGCAATCAAACCTACATCTTCCTTGCCCGTATCTTTCCACTCGAACCCTACTGTCTGCAGCTTTAGAATCTTTTGGGGATCAACTTCGATTCTTTTTATGTTTGTCTTGTATCTTCTGCTTGAGATGGCGACCTTTTTGTACAGAACTCCATTATCATCCACTACAACATCAGTACCGGACCCGCCACTTATGCCTCTCAATCTAACAGTCCCGTTAACATCCAGTTTCTCTGTGGGACTCGACACTCCTGTCCCGATACCCACGTTCCCGTTCTCAGACCAGGTCATTGTCTCAACACCGGAGTTCTGGCTTCTTAATCCCAGAGCTCCAGCAGGTATTTGCTTGTTGGCATCGTCATCCATTCTAAAGTGCCACCTGTTCTCAGGCGTTTCGATCCGTATGCCTGCTTCGTGCCAGTTAGTGGGGTGTGAGCTCTCTATCCAGAGGAAAGATTCTTCCCCGGATCCGGAATTCTCGATATGCACCATCCCGGCGGGGCTCGTGGTCCCGATGCCCACACTGCTGCCATCGACAAATAGTGTTGGTGTGGGGCTGTTGAATCCAACCATAAAAGTATTAGCTATATTGTTCACAAGAGGGTTAAAGAAACTTTCTCCTTTGCCCAGCACTATGCTATTGGTGGCTTCGGCAGTCACATTCTGTCCTATTGCGAATGATGTATCTCCGTCTGCCTCTGCGAAGTACCCCATTGCCGTTGATACCTCGCCCTCCGCACTTGAAAAATACCCAATCGCGGTGGAGGTCCATCCGCTGGCAGTTGTCTCACGCCCCATTGCCATTGATGCGTCCCCGCTGGCAAGTGCAAGCCTTCCCATGGCCACTGAGGAACGCCCGATGGCCCTGGCGTTTTCGCCCATTGCCACGGATGACAAACCCTCGGCAGCTGACCTAATTCCGAGTGCCGTTGCTTCATTCCCGCTGGCTTTTGTACCATCGCCTGCTGCGAAAGAAAAAGCACCCACACTATCATCATGCCACCGGTTATTTTCTTCGCGTCCTGCTCTGAGAGCTGCCTTCGATGCATCCCAGAACATTCTACTTTCGGTCGTATACCCGTAAAAGTTCACATCATAAATATAACCACTTCCAGGCGCACCCTGATTAATTGTTCCCCGCACATCAAGCCTTGCTGAGGGCTCGGTCGTCCCAATGCCTACGGAATCGCTGCTGGTTTTTAATCTCACCACTACTCCATCATCAGTCCAACCGCCTCCTGTAGGTGCGAATAGAGCCGCCTCTGCGATCTCTGCGGCCCAAGCGTGGTAAGCATAGCCCACGCTGGTTAACCTTGTTCTGGGGGAAAGTTCCAGGTCGCTGCCAACTGCAATCCCCAAATATGTGACGCTGTCATCGAAAACAGGACCAGGAATTGGATTTACACTCCCCAGTAGAACGTTGAATAATCCATTGGTTACCTGCACGCTTGAATGATTTTCCCACCACAAAGAATCGTCCCCTGCTTCTGAGCCATAGATTTTAAAGTTTAGATTATACTGTCCATTTTCTACCGGGCTTCCTGCTGGGGTGGTAAGCATCCCCTGATAATTTATCAGAGGAGGAATTCCAGCAAAGCTTAAACTAACAAAAAGAGCTGAGATAATTAGGGCTGAAAGTAGAAAAAAACGGAACATTGAAAACCTCCGTTTGGTTTGAGGGTTAGCATTTTCAGATAATTAAATAGAATTTTTGGGTATAGCAAGGAGATTTTAGCAGAAAGAGGTCGACTAAGGCAAGAGGAGGTCATGAGTTAATCTGTGTGAGCTGATTCAATTGCTCTTTGACAATTGAATAGTTCAATGACTTACCAGATAATCACCACGAAACAAGGAGGGCTATCGGATACAATAACCGACTGTCTTTTCGTATCTCTATTCCCTATCTACCTTCTCCTTCATCTCCGGATAGAGATACGGGTCTGTTTTTGCAGCTTCGCATACATTAAGCCGCTTATCCTCAAACCCACTGCGTTTGGCCACCACGCGATAGGTGAATCGAGCGTTGCTTTGACCCCCTTGAAGCTCGATCACATCGAAACCTGTCCTGCCTCGTTCAACATAGGTGCCATTGCAGTCGTCATTGAGTTGGATGAAGACTTTCATTGGGTTTGGTTCGTTTATGGTGACAGTCTCCAAAAAGAAGGGGTCAAGTTCGATATAGCATCGGCCTGCGCTGAGCTTTGCCTCTCCGAAATCCTCAAACCAGCTCTCCGGGCTCTCCTGGCAGTAAAGAAGGGTTGGTCCCTTTGAGGTCTTAACTATACAGCTTTTCGAACCTGTGCCAGCCAGACCGCCGGAATAGTAGACGCCAAAGGTACTGGAGCCGAGCTTGCCGGACCTACCGGAGACCACATTTGCACCATACACGCCACAGCCGGAGCCTGAGGTTATGCCACGCACGCCGAAGCCACCCCCGGAGTTCTCGCCCTTCACGCCGGCAGCTAAGGCATCGTTGGAGAGGCCGGACACACCGTAGCCACCGCCGGTGTTCTCTCCTCGGATCGTACCCTTTACATGAAGTTTGTAAGACGGGCTCATCTCCCCGATGCCGACGTTCCCAGAGCTTTGTTCAGCAAAGAAAACAGTTTTTGAACCGTCGGAATTATATATTCTCAGCCCGCTATCCGCCGAGCTATTAAAGATGTGCCATCTAACATCTGCGCCTTCGTACAAACGAATTCCGGCGTCTTGCCCTGTATCACTCTGTAAGAACATAAAAGAGTTTGGAAACCAGTTTCCCTTTAAATGTAGACCTGCCTGGGGACTGGTCGTCCCGATACCCACCTTGTCCGTGCTGGTCTCTAATCTAACAACTGATCCATCATCTACCCATCCTCCAGCTCCACCGGTTCCTGATCCAGCTACCGCCGCACTATCTGCTACCCGAGCCCGATAAGCATATCCTACGCTGGTTAACCTGGTTCTGGGTGTAAGCTCTGCGTCTGTGCCTACTCTGATCCCTAACCAATAGTCTGCATCAAACGGTAAATCCAAACCACTTATGCTCCCTAAAATAATGTTAAACAATCCATTGGTTACATCAACATTGGTATGATATTCCCACCATAGAGAGTCATCCCCTGATTCTGAACCATAGATTTTAAAGGTTAAATCATACTGCTCATTTGCCACAGGACTTCCTGCTGGAGTAGTCAGCATTCCCTGGTAGTTGATCAGATGGGGAATTTCAGCTGAACTCGGGCTGAACATCAAAAGTAACATAACTAAACCTGAAAGTAAAACAAGGCGGATCATAAGACCTCCTTTTTGTTTGAGGATTAACTTTGTGTTTAAATAAATTAAATTTCCTTTATTTGGCAAGGTGAATTTGGAGGGAAAAGAAAAAGCCCACCTTAGAGGCAAGGTGGGCTTTTTATCGAAATGTCTATAGATTCTGCTTTGCTACCCAGGAACCGTTTTCATAGAAATTAAACTGGTTGGTTGTGCTGTTGTAGATGATCATGCCATTCACCGCGGTTAGGGCATCCCTTTCGGTGGTGGTCATTCTTGGAACGATAAATCCTCCGGTGGTGGAGTTTACATCCAGGGCACCCTGGGGGGTGGTGGTACCGATGCCCACCTTGGTAGTTGAGAAATCACCATAAACCAAGACATCACTGGTAGATGAACCATTGGCAACGTAGAGCTTGTTGGAGCCGGGCTCGTCGTGACCAGCATTATATCCGATGAAAACATTCCCCCATCCGGTGGTGTTAGAATAACCGGCTTCGGTCCCAATGTAGGTGTTCTCGCCGCCTGATGTATTTGAATTACCCGCCCCTTCTCCTAAAAAGGTATTCCAGGCACCAGAGCCATTGAGCTGTCCTGCGTACCTTCCCACGAACGTGTTTGACCTGCCTATATTGTTGCTTTTTCCTGCCATCATTCCCACAAAGGTATTGTAATAGCCTGAGGTGTTGGAGTAACCTGCACGTCTTCCCAAGAAAGTATTGCCATAGCCCGTGTTGTTGGTGTAACCCGCTCTGCATCCCAAGAAGGTGTTGTAATTTGCTTCGTTAACACGACCGGCTTCGTATCCCACGAAAGTTCCATAGCTTCCGGTATCGCTTTCTCCAGCGCTGACACCTACTAAGGTATTATCTGTGCCCAAGACTGATAGCACCGGTGCTCCCTTTATTTTGTAAACTGAATCAGCATTGATATCCCCGTTTACATCGAGATTGGCTTGTGGGCTGGTGGTCCCAATGCCGACGGAATCAGAGCTGGTTTCCAACCTGACCACGCTTCCATCATCTATCCAACCTCCGTCACCGCCACCGGATGCTGCCTGCCAGGTTCCCAAACCAGACGCGTCTGAGGTTAAAACATATCCATTGGTGGCATC
>LJUW01000042.1 GCA_001304315.1 candidate division Zixibacteria bacterium SM23_73_2
TACCCTCTAAAAGCTCTTTCATCTTCTCTGTGGCAGCCACATATTTTGCAGAGCCAAGGGCAACCAGAACACCATCTTGGTTTATAATTTTCCCTTCAGCAAGAAAAATCCTGCCTTTTTTTTCTTTGACCCTACCCTCCATAAAAAGCTTCTCCCCTACCATAACCGGTTTTTTGAACTTAACCTCTATCTGAGCAGTCACCGCTAAAAGATCCTTAGCCAAAACAGCCTTGATCATCACCTCATCTAAAAGAGTTGAGATTATCCCACCGTGAAGAACGTTTTTGTAACCCTCAAACCTCTGGTCAACCACGTACTCGGCTTTAGCCACCTTTTTTTCCTCAAAGAATTTTACCTTTAATCCACAACGGTTTTCATCTCCGCATACAAAGCAGTTTTTGTATTTTAAAATCTCCTTCATCTCAAAATCCCCTATTTACCTATAAGTGGCAAAATCACATATTTTCCCTTTCCAGCATCACAATCTTTTAAAATCTCTTTCTGATCTTTTCCTTCAGGGACCAGCATGTCATAGATAAGGGAGGGTTTCTTATCGGTTGCTTCTCTTTTAAGCTTGAAATCCTCCAAGTTTTTTACCACCGTGTACTTTACTCCCACATCCTGTTTTTTTGAAACTTCTTTCTGACACCCGCAGATCAAGCCGAATCTCAAATCTTTTTCAAAATCAGTTAGAAGGGATTTTGGAACGGAGAACTGTATGCTATTCTGATCGAAATCAGCTAAAGACCCTTCAAAAACACTTCTGCCTAAAGATGCACAAACTTCACCACCCTTCCAGAGCTTAACGCCGTTGCCGGAGCAGTTAAGAACCGCATAGCTGTAATCCTCATCCAGGGATAAACCCTTTTCCTTTAAAAGATCATAATAAAAAGGTGGCCTATATTTGCCTTTCTCTGCGATAAAAATCGTAAGCGCAGGACCATAAAAGCCGAATTCAGATAACGAATCATCACCCAAGAGCTCTTTCATCTTAACTTTAAAAGAGTACCTATCCAAATATTCGGATACCCTGAAATCAAGGATATCACATACCCCGGGTTGAAAAAGTATCGAATCAGGATAGGCATAGGTTCCATCTCCAAAATCATCCCCCTCCTGGTCAGCATATGAGAATATTTCCTTCGCTTTCTCGTTCACTCCCGGCTCTATCTCCGGTAGTGTTAGATTCATAATGTAGGAATGCCAGTTTTTCTCCAAATCTAATACTTTTAAACCATAGATTTTCAAAAATACCGAATCCCAATCGGAGACCTGGGGATGGGATTCTTCTAAAAGCAGTTTTAACTTTTGGGTCCCGTAACTGTCGGCAAGAAACTTAACAAACGAACCACAGATGGGATAAAAATCATTGGGGTGTAATCGAGCCCGGTTAGCCAAGAGAGTATTCAGGGAAGGAATCTCACTGGTCAAAAGTAGCTGTCTAACCCTGCTTAGGGACGCTTGTTCGGAAATGTCTCCGCACCCTCCATAACACACAGCTAATCCCTCGGTTAAAAGAGGACCGCTGAATCTTCCGATAAACTTGTAATGAACGATATGAACGAATTCATGGGTTAAAGCATTAACTACCGGACCGGTCATAAATATCTGCTCCCCGGGCGGGAAGGATACCCCGCCGAATCTACCCAGATGTGAAAGCTCGCTCACCTCATTACCGGTAGAACAAACGTAAACTTCGACAGGATTTTTAAAACTCACCCCAAAGAGATGACACAGACTATCATAAAGTTCTTCAGCCTCATCTATTTTTCTATCCAGGATCCTCTGATTCGGTTTTATGAAAAAATCGAAGTGAGAAGAAGAAATCCTTTCCCATTCCCTGGATAATACCAGGTAAGGATTGCACAAAACCATCCTGCCATTCTCCTCCATCAGATAATAGATTAAAGAATAAAGTTGATACCTCTTATCTATTACCTTTAACTCCATCTCAAGGTAATCTTTTCTTTCATCAAACCTGAAAGGATACCAGGCTACGATGTTATCCCTGAAAACATTTTTCAGCTCATCGTATCCTAAGCTCTCTGAGTTTGTTATCCATCTTGTCCTGAGATCGAATATGTCCTCCTCACCGGCCAACCTTTCTCTTTCCTTCTCGTTCCAGTAACCTAGAGCTTTCTCCCGGGTGGAGTCCTTAACCGAGATAAAATAGGAATTTAATATTACGGTTGAATTCAGTCCCTTTTTATTTAAAAAGAATTCCAGTGAATCACACTTTTCTGAAGCCGGCCCTCTCCACAACCCATCCGGAGATTTATCCAGGTAAGTTTTTAGTTGGGAAAAGGCTGCATAATCTAAATTCTGAAAAAGAAATATCGTTGCCAGTATAAAATGAGCCTCAGGCAATTCTTCTCTCTCCGCTGAAAGCAGAAAGAGGTCCTTTATTGCCTCCTCAAAAAAATTTGAACTTTCATTATCCTCAAGTGCTTTTCGATAGGCCCTCAAAGCATCTTCAAAATCCCTTTTTGCCAGTTTGGCTAAGCCCAGGTTGAATCTTAAATCAGTCTGAGTGGAGTCAGCATCCAAGGCTTTCTGAATAAATTTAACAGACTTCTTGTATCTTCCCAGAAGATAATATTCCCATCCCATGCTTTCCCAGCACTTCACTTTATCTTTTTCTTCGGAGTATAACGAAAGAGCCTCTTCAAAAGCTTTTAACGCGTCCTCATGTTTCTCTTTTAGTCCGTAGACCATCCCCAGATTATAATGAAGCTTGGGACTTTCAGGGTTTTTCTCAATTTCTTTTTTTAATCTCTCTATGGCCTTCTCATATTGACCACTCCTCAAAAATTCGTCTTCTATACTTAAATCAACTTTCTGCGAGAAAGACACAGCGGTAAAAAGAAAAAGGAAAGTCAAATTTATATAGATGATAAAAGGTCTCATAATCTATTTTCAACTCAGAACCTTGACCATTATCGCCTTCTGGATATGCAGCCGGTTCTCAGCCTGGTCAAATACGATGGAGTTGGGCCCATCCATGACCTCATCGGTTATCTCCCTTCCCCTTTCAGCTGGCAAACAGTGCATAACCAGACAATCCTTTTTAGCGTAAGATAAAAGCTTCTGGTTTATCTGGAAATCCCTCAAAAGCTTTTCTCTTTCTTCAACCAGATCCTTCTGCCCCATCGATGCCCACACGTCGGTATAGACCACGTCCGCATCTTTTATCGCCTCCTGGGGATCATGGGTTAAGACTATCTTGCTTATATTGGCTTTTTTCGCATTCTCAAAGATTTCCTTATTCGGTTCAAGTCCCGGAGCAGTCCCTATTCTCAGCTCAAATGGAAATACGGTGGAGGCAACAAGCCAGGAGTTGGTGACGTTGTTTCCATCACCCAGATAGGCAACAGTCAAATCATCGACTTTCCCCTTTTTCTCGATAACCGAAAAGATATCCCCCAGAACCTGGCAGGGATGCAGAAGATCGGTCAAGGCATTTATCACCGGAACATCCGCATGTCTGGCAAGATCCTCGACATCTTTGTGGGAGAATGTTCTGATAACTATCATACCCACGTATCTGGATAGGCACTTAGCAGCATCGTAAATCGATTCACGCTTGCCCAGCTCAATCTCGTTTTTGGTTATGTATAAAGATCCTCCACCCAATTGTGAGATACCCACCTCAAAACTCACCCTGGTTCTCAAAGAGGATTTGTGAAAGATACAGGCTACTGATTTACCCTCCAGAGGCTTGGGCTCGATCTTTCTGCCTTTCATATCAGAAGCTAATTTAAATACCTCTTCTATCTCCTCTTTTGAGAAATCGGTGATAGCTAAAAAATCTCTTTTCATCTTTGCTCCTCTCCCGTTTAATATCTCATTAATCTAATACGACAACAGAATAAGTCAATTGAAACCTGTATTATTAAAAGCATTTCCGAGCTTATCATACGATTTCTAAAAAAATATTGTTTCATAATCCAAAATGAATATCTTAATAAAAAAATATATTTTAGCCCAGGAGGTTATATGAAAAAGTACATAAAAATATCAATTCTTGCTTTTCTTTTTTTCTTTGTTTTTTTCTATTTTCAGAACACATCTTTTGCTAAAAGTATATTCGTTGACGATTTAGATGATGGAAAAACCGGCTCGGGTAAAGTGGAGGATCCATTCAGGTATCTGCAGAATGCGATCGATTTAGCTGAAGATGGCGATACCATAATCATCAATCCAGGAGAGTATCTCTCCCATCCAGAAAGATACGCAGAAAAATTATGCGGAAATTGCGAGAGCCAAAAGACCGAGGTAAAAGCAACCAGGGGTTTTTATATCCACGACAAATCCTTAAGCTTAATCGGAAAAGATCCCCAAAACACAATCCTGATCACTCAGGCTGGATACGGAGTTCTTTTTGAGCATAGTTTCGGGTCCCTGATTAAAAATTTAAAAATCACCGGAGGCAAAAGGGATCCTGATGGAAATGCCACCGATGCAGCAATAGTTGCTAAATGGAGCAGGATAACGATTACAAATGTGGAGATAGTTGGAAACACCCACCAGTTGGATGAGGTGGTTGTGGGAATTGGCGGGATTTTCGGAAGGGAAAACTCCGAGCTTTTCATCATCGGTAACTTAATTCAGGATAACGGATGGGACGGGGTGGCTTTGTACCGGGGAGCAACTGCCTATATCGCGGACAACATTATCTCCAAGGGAAGGGGAGCGGGAATCGGAATAACCTGGGATGCAGTGGCAACTGTCTACCGAAACAGAATCTCCGAATACTGGAAAGGAATAGGAACTTTTGGAGATTCAAAAGCTGTGGTTAGAAACAACCTTGTCTTTGATAATTTAGGCTGGGGGATAATCGCCACCGGAACTTCTTTTCTGGATGCCTCAAATAACGTTGTATATAATAACGGTAACTGCGGATTCGCAGTATGGAGCCAGGATGCCAGAGGGAGGTGCACCAACAACGTAATCACCAAAAACGGTTGGCGTAAGGAATGGGTCTGCCCAAAAGTGGGAATGTGGATGGCAGAGGAGAATAATAATTTCCAGATAAGCCACAACGATGTATGGGATAACCAGGAGGGAAATTACAGAGACCTACCGGATCTAACCGCTCAGAGCGGAAACATATCCGTTGATCCAGGATTTGAAGACACAGAGAAGTTCAAATTGAAAACCAATTCTCCCTTGATAGATTCAGGAAATCCACTTTTAACCGATCCAGACGGAACCATATCAGACATAGGACTCTACGGAGGACCCAACTGCAGGATAAACCACTAAAAAAACAATTATTAAAAGATTTATAAATCCGTTTAATCCGTTCTATCCGCTGATAAATCTGTTCAATCTGTTGGAATTCCATCCCTAAAGCTAAACTTCAGTTTTCCCCTCCCCATCCGATTTATTAAATAGACTTCTTTTCAATTCGAGGAGAATAAAATGTATGATTATGAGGGCCAGGAGAAAAGAATATCCAGAAGAATAAGGACAAAATTTCGATTCAAATATCGGATCAAGGAGGGAGAATTTGCCAAAGAGGAATTTGACAAAGCAATAACCAATGACATCTCCTCTGAAGGTTTACAATTCGGCTCAGCAATTCCTTTTCCAATCGGTACCAACTTAGAGCTCAAACTGGAAATACCCAAGTTTACTAAAAAGATGGATGTTGAGGGAAGGGTGGTCAGGATAAGTGAGCTGGGTAAAAACAAATATTACATCGGTGTGGGATTTGTCAAAATAGAGGAAACTGATAGGAAGGATCTGAAAAAGAAAATCGATTTAATTGATATCGTTAAGCTTCTGGAGCTGATGGTGGATAAAGGCGCCTCCGATCTCCATCTTACTGTAAACAAGCCTCCCTATTTAAGAATCAACAAGGAGCTTATCCCGGTAAATGTCGAAGGACTTTCCTCTGATGATATGAAAAGGATGATCTATTCGGTGATGGATCGATCCCAGCAGGAACAATTTGAAAAGGAGAAAGAGCTGAACTACGCTTTTCAGCTCACAAACATGGGACGATTCCGGGTAAACGTTCATCTTCAAAGGGGAAACGTTGAAGCCACCTACAGACACATAACCCAGAAGACAAAATCGATACACGAATTGGGTTTGCCGCAGGTGATAGTCGATTTAGCCCGTTCTCCGGACGGTCTGGTGATAATCACTGGTCCCACCGGAGTGGGTAAAAGCACCACCCTGGCAGCGATGCTGGATCTGATCAACAAGGAGTTCAGGAAGGTAATAGTAACCCTGGAGGACCCGATAGAATTCGTCCACGACAGCAGAAACTGCGTTATAAAACAAAGGGAAGTGGGGCTGGACACCAAAAGCTTTATCAGCGCCTTAAAGCATGTCCTCAGGCAGGATCCCAACGTGATCTTCATCGGAGAGGTAAGGAATCTGGAGACCATGGCAGTGGCGCTGGAAGCAGCGGAGACCGGACATCTGGTTTTAACCACCCTCCACACCTCCGATGCAACCCAGACCATAAACCGGGTTCTGGGAATATTCCCTCATGATCAGCGCGAATCCATAGCAGTCCAGCTTTCCTCCTGTTTAAGAGGGGTAGTATGCCAGAAGCTTCTTCCCAGAGGGGAGAATAAAGGTCTGGTGGTAGCAACCGAGGTATTGATTTCCAATCCCGCAGTAAAAGTGGTAATAAGGGATGATAAAATCGAACAGATCCCCAATCTGATATTAACCGGACACGCCCAGAAGATGCATTCGATGGACTCTTCTATCCTGAAGCTTTACCAGAACAAAAAGATCACATTCGAGACCGCGCTGGAAGCGGTGGTGGATAAACGAAGATTCGTAGCAGTAGCCAGTGAAAAAGAAATGAAGCTGCCGATATAGTGTGTGCTTGTAATTCCCTTTGCAGCGGAGGTTAAAGAATCTCCACTTTCTTCGGAAGGTGGAGGTTTTTATATCCATTTTTTTGAAGGCTTTTGCCTTCTGCTGCATATTTTATTCCTTCATCAAAACGTAATCCCATCCTACCTCAAGAAGGATTTTATCTACCTGAGTTGAAAGCAAACTGGGTAATCAATGAATTGTAATCCCACATTAGGCTTTGTAAAAATTATGTTTTGAAGTGGTAGCCGCAACCTTTAGGTTGCGTAAGTTGTTAAAATTCAATACTCGGATTTCGCAGGCTAAAGCCTGCGGCTACCAAAAATAAAGATTAATGATGGTTACCCATAATATATAGGCGGAAGTTCTGGCGGGGTACCCCTACCCCGCCAGCATTTTGGTCAAGGGTGAGGGCACCCTTGACCAACATTCAGTATGTTGTTCAAATGTAGAGGAGGTCTTAAGACCTCCATTTTTGGAAGGTTGAAGTCTTTCCTTACTTCTTGGGCATCTCCTCAGCTACCATCTGAATCTTTGATTTTTCTATTTTATCACCTGCGGGATAGATTCTATCGCAGAGCCAGATGCTGAAGATACCAATTAAAATCCCCACCGCCACATCGGAGAAATAATGGAAGCGTCCATAAATGGTGGAGATGAACATGCTAATGATAATGGGAGCCAAAATCGCAAAGAGGATCTTGTGGTACCTGTAGGCCATTACCAAAACCACAAAGGCAACCGCACAGTGTGAACTGGGCATGCAGCCCCCGTGAAGCCCTCCGGTATTTACCACCCATTGGGCTAAGGGGGTGAAAAGAAAGCCCTTGATCTCGCAATCATATAAACCCGCAAGCTGGTATCGGGGACCCTGAACCGGAAATAGAATGAAACCAAGGTAGGAGATGTAAAAGGCGACCGCCGAGGAGAAAATTAACTTATCGAACTCCTTTATCTTACTTTTGAAATATAGAATTGCTCCCAACAGAGCCAAAAGAAAATAGTATGAAAAATAAGCAAGCATCATGTACTCGTCTAAGAGGAGGCAGCTTAACTTCTGAAACCAGACCGAGGGATAAACTCCAAATAGTTCAAGCTCAAAAGAGTTTATAAAAGGATCAAACCAGCCTCCGAAGATGGTATGAACTAAACCGCCGGTTTCCTCATAGAGAAAGGTGAAAAAAAGTGCTGGATACCAGTGGCGAAAAAACCTCTGCCACAAATTGGTCTCGTCCCTTAGAAATCTTATGATCAAAAAGATGACCAGTATAAAAGAGAAATTTAATATGATGAAATATAACCAGTGGGGATTGTTTTTACTGAAGATTAAAACCAGAAAAGAAAGAACTAAAAGATAAAGAAGGGTGGCCAGATCAACCGGAAGAAAAGAGATTTTTTTTGAGCTCGCCATAAAAGCCTGAATTCTAAGAGCTATTTCCCCCTTTGAATTAAGATAACGATTTCGCCTTTTATCTTTTTTTTCTGGAAATGCTCTTTTATCTCGCTTACCTTCCCCCTTATTATCTCCTCGAACTTTTTGGTTAGCTCCCGGGCAACGACGATCTCCCTGTCACCCAAGATCTGGTATAAATCATCCAAGGTTTGATAGAATCTATAAGGCGATTCATAGAAGACCAGAGTTCTTTTCTCATCCGCAAGCTCAGCTAACTTCTTTTTTCTTTTAGTTTTCTTGGAGGGCAAAAAATTCTCAAAACAGAACCTGTCAGTTGGAAGTCCGGAAACCACCAGAGCGGACAAAAAAGCCGATACCCCTGGAACGGGAACCACCTCTATATTGTTTTCAATCGCCATTCTTACCAGAAAATAAGCCGGGTCAGCGATTCCCGGAGTCCCTGCATCGGATACCAGAGCTAAAGATTTTTTCGATTTTAAAAAATCAACGAGTTTCGGGGCTTTCCTTTCCTTGTTGTGATCGTGATAGCTGGTTAGCTGATTTTTTATGTTGTAATGCTTAAGTAAGATACCGGTCCTCCTGGTATCCTCGCAGGCGATCAGGTCAACCTCCTTTAAAATCCTTAAAGCCCGCAGGGTAACATCTTCCAGATTCCCGATGGGAGTGCTGACTAAAAACAGAGTCCCGCAAAAGTCAAATTTTTTGTTTTCCATTCTACCCTAAAGCTTTGGTAGGAACCCAGTCACCGTTGACCTTTACAAAGGGGGGTTTTCGGTTATGCTTGAATCCTAAGAAAAGCTCATATAAAAATGGAAGTCCAGTTGAAAAGAAAGTCCTGGGCCTTAGATAGAAGGATGCATATGCTTTTATGATCCAGGATTTCATCTCCTGAGGAGTGATCTTATTTAATTTCATCACCGGAAAACCTCCCCAGAAGGCTTCCCAGTCCTTGGTTAAAATCCTATCCCTCACCTTATCGAAAAGCCTGGATCCCGGATAAGGTATCAAAATGGAGAACTGACATATATTTGGATTAAGCTTTTTTGCAAATCTTATGGTCTGTCTTATCATCTCCCTGGTCTCGTTTAGAGCCCCGATGATAAAACTTCCCCACACCTCGATTCGGTATTTTTTTAAAATCTCGGTTGCCTTGAAAGCTATGTCCACCTCCGCCTTTTTACCGTATTTGTCCAGGATCTCCTGGTTCCCGCTTTCGAATCCCACGAAAACCTGACGCAGCCCGGCCCTTTCCATCAACTCCACCACCTTTTCGTTTCTCACCACCGAATCAACCCTGGTCATGGCAAACCATGAGAACTTCATATTCCTTCTGAGTATCTGCTCACATATCTCCACCACCCTTTTGGGACTTAAGGTAAAATTATCATCCAAAAAAGAGATGGAACGATAGCCATATTTGTTGTAGAGTAAATCGATTTCATCCATTATGTTCTCAACCGATCTGGTTCTCCATTTTATCCCACAAAACCTGGAACAGGAACAGAATTCGCAGTCAAAAGGACAGCCTCTTGAGGTAATCATTGTTCCCGCAACTTCCTTTTTAACCGCGGTGGTATAAGCATCCAGGGGCATGATCTCCCTGGAAGGAAATGGAATAGAATCCAGATCGGAGGCCAAAGGTGCATCAGGATTTACAACCAGTTCTTTATCCTTAATATAGGAGATACCATCAACCTCATCCAGGGGAAGTCCCCTTTCCAGATGATTGACCAGATCAAGCATTATATACTCCCCCTCACCCCTTACAACGTAGTCAAATCCACCGGTTTCCAGAGCCTCCTTGTCCATGAAAGTTGGATGAAATCCACCAGCTACAACTTTTACCCCTCTTTTTTTAGCTGCCTGGGCAATTTTAACCGAGGCGGGGTATCTGGTGGTATCTACAGATAAACCAACAAGACCGAACTTATCGAAGGGAAAATTATTGAAGTTAATCCTTTCCACGTTCAGATCAATCAGTTTAACCTTATGTCCGTTTTTCTTCAAAACAGCCCCCACATATGCCAGACCCAAAGGCGGCAATCTCAAGCCTACCCGATGGTAGACATTAATCGCAGGAGGATTTACCAATAAAACCTTCACTTTTTTTCTCCTTTTTTGAAACATACGTAAAAATTACAGAAGTCAAAAGAAAATTATTAAATTCGACGTCCTTGAAATTTTCCTTCTCCAGCTCATTTTTCCAAACTGATTTAGTCCACCCCGGACCTAAGAAGGGATTTATATCCGCCAATAGAACCTTACTCCCGTCTTTGGTAACTCTACCCAACTCTTTTATCGCCATTCTCATCTCAGATGGTTTGTGAATATTATGGACCAAATAACTGCAAACCACCGAATCAAAGAAATCATCTACAAAGGGAATTTCTCTGATGTCGCCGTATCTGAAATCAACCTCAATCCCATCTCTCTTCATGTTCTTTTTTACCTTACCCAAAGAATTTCCCAGAAGGTCCTGGTTTGACCAGATATCTATTCCGTAAGCAGAACAACCCTTATGGGCTAATTCTATTGCAAAAAGACCCCTTCCGGTTCCAACGTCCAAGACCTTTTGATTATTTTTCGGATCGCGTCTCTTCAAAGAAAAATCTCTCAATCTCTCTCTGAATTTTGAATTTGACTCAATAATCATCAAGGATCCCCCCAGAAATCCTATTACAAAAAGTGGCAGGAACAAAATAATATACTCAGGGGAAAGACATATCCTTGTTCCGCTTAAAATTAAAAGAAAGCCGAAAGCAAAAACAGCGTCCGGTCCCTGAATTCCATATTTTAGCATTCTAAGAAACAACCTCTTCCACCTCTTTTGCCTGGCATTTTTCCAGAGCATACTTGTAAGCTCTTGTTCCTGCCCAATTCTCCTCCCAAACCTTATCAGCTATCTTATGATATTCCCGGGAGTACATATCCAGATGAGGAGCCAGGGTGCTGATTATCGTTTCCGCTCCGGGATGGGTGGGATGAGCCTTGCATTTTTTAACCACCTCTCTTAAAACCTCCGGCGCATCGATGATCATGCAAGGGGTTAAAAGGTTCTGTCGGTAAGGCTGCCTTGCCCTTATGGCTTTGAAAAAATTAGAGCTTAAAGATTGTTTGAGAGTGGTTTTTCTGATATTATCCACTGCGAAATGGGTGAAAACGCAGGGCTCGATATCGCCTTTGGCATTGATGTGAAGATATTTCCTCCCACCGGCTATGCACCCATCAACATGAGGACCATCGTTCCAGAAATCCCCAATGAAAATGGGTTTTTTGGTTCTCAGATGTTCTATCCTTCTTCTCAGCATATCCCTTTGTTCTGGTGTAGGCATAAGATCTACCCTCGGCTCCCTTCCAATGGGTATGTATTGAAAATACCAGAGGATCATCGCCCCCTTCTCCACCAGCATATCCACGAATCTTTCGTTGGAGATCAAATCGATGTTATGCCTGGTCTCGGTCAAAGAGCCACCGAAAACCACCCCATTCTCCCTGAGGTGATCCATTGCTGCCATAACCCTTTTAAAAGTTCCCTTTCCGCGTCTTTTATCAGTCTCCTCCTCGAATCCCTCCACACTTATAACCGGAGCCGCATTCCCCAGATCCGCTAAGTTCTCCGCCATCCTCTTATCTATCAAAGTTCCGTTGGTGTATATCTGGAAATAGATGTCTCTGTGTTTTTCGAATAGATCCAGCAAATCCTTGCGAACGAAAGGCTCCCCTCCTGAGATGGTAACGAAAAATATCCCTAAATCCTTAGTCTGCTCCATTATATCGTCGACCTCCTTGAAACTGAGCTCTTCTTTTTGCTCATACTCCCCGGCGTAACACCCTTCACATCTCAAGTTACACTTCATGGTAGGGCTTACCACGATGACATAAGGAGGTTCGAATCCCATCTCCCCCAACACCTCTTCCCTCCGGTATGCTCCCAAAAGGGATGCGTTCAAAAAGAAATCCTGTATCAACCGGTCCCGGCAATTGGATGAAAGTCTGTTGATGATCACTCTTGCCAGTTCAATCGATGGATGACCCTGAGCAAAAAACTCCTTCATTCCTTTGGCCTTCCTTTTCAAATCCGCATCAGCAGTAAGTCTTTCCGCCAAAGCTGCCATCCTCACCAGATTAGCCTGAGAGAATCTGGGCAGTACCTTCATTATCTCCCTTACCAATTTCATCTTCCAGGGAGAATCTATTAAGTTACTGGCCATAAATCCCTCCTCCTTTTATGGACAAAATTTTAATTTATCTCATCCTTTAAAAGTCTCCGGCATCCTCAGCTTATGTCTCCCCTTCTTTACCATATCTTTTACCTTTTTTGCCTTAGGACCACTTAATCTTTTCCCCTTTTCTAAACCCATAAGGATCTCTTCAAGCTCGGAGTAGGCGATACCCATTTCCCCCTCATCCGTCTGTCCTTTCCACAGCCCGGCGGAAGGAGTCTTTTTTATTATCCTTGGGGGAATTCCCAGATGCCCTGCTAAAGCTACTACTTCGGATTTAAAGAGATTCCCCAAGGGAAGAAGATCAGCCCCTCCGTCACCGTACTTGGTGAAATACCCTGCCATAAGCTCCGATTTGTTTCCGGTTCCCACCACCAAATAGTTGTATTTATTGGCATAGTAATAAAGAACCATCATCCTCAATCTGGGTTTGAGATTAGCTCTGGCCAAAAGAGAAGCCGGGGGTAATTTTCCTAAGATGTGTTTATAGGTGGAAGTCAGGCCAACCACTCTGGTTTTCAATCCCAGCTTTCTGGCAACGTATTTTGCATCAACCAGATCATCAGGAGCGCTTTCGCAGGGAAGTAAAAGTGCCAGTACCTTATTTTTACCTAATGCTCGTATGGATAGAAAAGCTGCTACCGCAGAATCCAGACCACCGGAAAGACCTAAAACCACCCCAGAAGCATTCGCACCCTTCACCTTTGATCTTATCCAGCCAATCAAATCCTTCTTCGTCTTTTTAAGATCCTTCCCCATCTAAAAAAACCGCTGAAGTTATATCTGAACTTATCTGACGAAAAACTGTGGAGCTGAATCTAAGATAGCCTATAATTATATGCAAATTTAAATTTTTGGCAAGTAAAATTTTAACTTTTTAAAAAATTAAATGGTTGACAATCTTATCCGGTGAATTTATCTTATACCCAACGCATAATTGAAAGGAGAAAAATTTATGCGAGGGGTTAACAAGGCAATTTTAATAGGCAATCTGGGAAAAGACCCGGAACTGAGATATACACCCAGTGGTCAGCCGGTAACCCAGTTCCCCTTAGCCACCACCTCAAGGTGGAAAGACAGAAACGACCAGTGGCAGGATCGAACCGAATGGCACAGAATCGTGATCTGGGGCAGACAGGCCGAGACAGCCAACGAGTATCTCAAAAAAGGGAGCCCGGTCTATATCGAGGGCAGAATTCAGTACCGGAGCTGGGAGGACAAGGACGGCAACAAAAGGTACGTAACCGAGATCGTGGCGCTGCAGATGAGACTTCTGGGAAGAAAAGTTGAGGAGACCGCTGAGGAGTCGAAGGAATTGGCGGAGGAGGAAGTTCAACCTGAGTCTGAGGAAGAGGAAGACCTTCCTTTCTAAGGATAATTATTTTTTAAAACGAGTTTATCTGAAAAATCTTTCCAACCGTTTTGAGAGGTTCCAAAATCATTTTATCTGCACTGGCACTCATCCTGCCGGGAATCGTCTATCTTTCAACCTCCGCTCCCAGAGTTTTATTCATCGACTCCGGTGAGCTGGCAGTGGTATGCTGTACCCTGGGAATAGCCCATCCCGCAGGATATCCTGCCTACACCCTGGTGGGCAAGCTTTTCACCCTTCTGCCCTTGGGTGACGTGATCTTCAGGCTCAATCTGCTTTCCCTTGTACTTATATGTTTTACCAACCTGTTTCTGTTTTTGAGCCTTTGCCTTCTGGCACAGAAACAATTTTCAGTTAAAAACAAAAATCTGGTTTATTCGGGCTCTTTTGTATCCGCTTTGATATTCGCCTACACCCCTACCCTGTGGTCCCAGGCTACCACCAACGAGGTCTATCCCCTGGCGATTTTCTTCTGCTCTTTTACAATATACCTGAGCCTGTTATGGTTACAGAAGGGGAATTTCAAGCTTTTGTGCCTTTTGGTTTTCATATATGCTCTTAGTTTTGGCAACCACATGTCCACTATTTTTCTTTTACCCTCTTTGATCTTTCTGATCTTGATCAAAGAGAAAAAAAATATATTCCGATCAAAAAAAATCCTTTCGCTTCTGGCATTTTTCATCCTGGGTATAACCATTTATCTTTACCTTCCCATTCGAGCAGCTCAAAAACCCTTGCTCAACTGGGGCAACCCCTCCAACTGGGAGAATTTCATTCGACACGTCTCCGGATGGCAGTACCAGGTATGGATGTTCTCCGAATCATTCCAACAATTGAAAATCAACTTAAGCAGTTTCTTTCAACTTTTCTATCACCAGTTCCCCTTTTACCTTATCATCTCAGCATTTTTGGGAATATTCCTTTTGATTAAACGCAATAAAAAAGTCTTTTATTTCTTTTTGATTCTCTTTTTATCAAACCTCTTTTACGGAATAAACTACAGCATACCGGATATCGAGCCCTACTTTCTGGTCTCGTTTTTCATTACCTCTTTGTGGATAGGCTCAGGGATTTTCTTTACCTTTCAGCTTACAGAAAGGATCAAAGAAAAATCCACCAGAAAAATTACCTCCGGGATTTTATTGGCAGCCTTCTTTGGCTTTGCCATTTTGAATCTTGCGGGCAATTACTTTGAGCAGGACAAAAGCAAGAACACGTTTGCCTATCAGTATGCTGATAATATTTTAAGGTCAGTTGAAAAAAACGCAGTTATCCTGACCAACGTGTGGGACCATTACTCCCCCTGGCTGTATCTGAGATACGTGGAAAACCTAAGACCCGACGTCAGGTTCATCGACGTGAGGCTGTCTATCAGATCCTGGCATTTCGATTATCTGAAAAAAAAATATCCTTCAATTTATGCTCTATCTCAAAAGGAGATAGAGGAATTCAAAGAGCAGGTTTATCTTTTCGAGAACAAAAAACCTTACAGGCCGGAGGTGATCGAGAGAAAATACGTGGACATGGTGAGAAGTTTCATACAGAAAAACTATCCCACCTCCCCCATATACTATGACATCGTGGTTAACCAGGAGACCAGAAACATCGATCTGTGGGTTTCGGAAAATATGGTCAAGATCCCCGAGGGGCTGGTCTTCAGATTAAAAGAAGATCTGGATTATTACCCTTACCAGTTTCCGGAACTTGATACCCGGGGAATAACCGACAGGGAAATTTACAAGGATGATAGAACTCAAACCATTCTCCGAACATACTCTTTTATGATAAAAAACCGAATCACCTATCTTAAACATTATGGCAAGGATTCCGAAGCTGAAAAGCTGTTGCAAAAATACCAGAAGCTTTTGTTTTAAGTATAATTTATATGCACATCCTATTTTAAAATAAAAATCTTTTTAAAATGAGAACAGGCAAAAGGTATGAAAGACAAATCCAGGCAAAAAAACCCCATAATCTTTAACATAATCGCAGGGATTCTTTTCATAACCGGAGGGATCAGATTCTATTATAGAGATGATATCACAGGAATGATTATCTATCTGATCGCTGGTTTGTTGTCATTGTTGGTAGCACTGGGCTGGCACCTGTCCAGCAAAAACAGGGAAGCCTGATATGGAAAGTCAAAAAATACTTTACATTTCGAAAGCAAAGAATATTTTGTTTTGAAAATAACATAACCACAAAGGAGGATTTATGTCAGAGCCGCATCCTCAAAAGCAAGAAGAGAAAAAAGCTAAGTGTTGGACCGAGAAATTGTGGAGTGAGCGTCTGGATACTGTAGTATGGGCTGTGATTTTAATCTGGGGCGGTCTGGTCCTTTTGGCTGAAACTACTGATCTTGCAAGAAACTTCGACTGGTGGTGGTCAGGCTGGTCTGTTTTCTTCACCGGAGCCGGGGTAATCGTGTTAATCGAAGCAGTTATCCGCCTGTTTATACCAGCACAGCGAAAATCAATGGTATGGAGCTTTATAATAGGTTTTATCCTTTTGGGCATCGGTCTGGGCTCCTGGAACTGGATCTGGCCCTTGGCATTGATCGCCATCGGGATAATAATTCTAATAAGCGCTTTCTTCCCCAGACGCTGAAGTTAAATATGAGATTGAATTATTTTTTCGATGCTTCGGTAATAGGAATTCCCTAAGCTAAATTGCATCGGTATTTCCTAATACCGATGCATCAGAGAGATAAGATAGCACACCAGTCTTGCTGGTGTACTTTATGTTGTTGCTGCATTTTGAATGCAGCAAAGTATTGCCGAATTGGAAATTCGGCAACAACGTAAAATCTATTATGAATTTGCTCTTAAATAGCATCGGTATTTCCTAATACCGATGCATCAGAAAATCCATTATGAATTTACTTTTCCTTTCGTAATATTCTCTGAATGATCAGTTTTAAATTTACCCGCAAATAAATATTCGATGTCCGACAAAAATCTCAAAGACCAGATGAACGAATATTACCGCACCCGTGCACCCTGGCATGATGATTATCTGAGTTACACTGATAATCAGAGTATGGAAAAGCTTCTTGGTCCTCTGATTCAGTATTTTGAGGATTATATAACCAACCAGGATATCCTGGAGATCGCCTGCGGAACAGGTAACTGGACTCAAGTATTAGCCAAACGTGCCCGCTCTGTTTTAGCCACTGACGTTGCTGACTCGATGATTCAGATCGCAAGAAAAAAGCCTTATCCTGAGGGGAAAGAAAATTGAATTTAAAATCGCTGATGCTTATACTCTAAAAGAAGTCGAAGGCTCTTTTAACTGCGCCTTTGCAGCTGACTGGTTTTCACATATTCCCAAATCAAGTATTAAACCATTTTTAAAAGTTCTGCACAAAAAACTCGAAAAAGGTGCCCGGGTTGTCTTTATCGACATGATGTACCGCGACCATCCTGACCTTTCGGGTTTCTGGGAGGATAAAGAGGGTAATTTGATAAAGAGACGAAAGTTACCCAATGGCCAGGAGTTCGACGTGGTTAAAAACTATCCTGAAAAAGAGGAGCTATTTGGGTATCTTGAGGGGATGGCTGAGGATATCGAGTATAAAGAGCATATCGGGCTGCTCAGGTGGATTTTGGCTTATCGGGTTGGGTAGGATTTTATCCACAATTTCATAGATAGGGACATTTAGTCCCGATTACCCTACGATATTTTCGTTTATCAATGTCCCAGTAACACAGAATTAAGAAAATTCCGGGGAAAATATAAAAAGTGCTTGACTTTTATAGGGTAAGATTCTTAATTAAGAGCGATAAAAGATAAAGAAACCTCAAGGGTTTACAGGAGGTTTAGTAAGTGTATAAAGATTATGAGACATCAAGAAACGCCCTGCAGGAACTTCTAAAATGGTATAATTCTCATGTCAATAATCATAATCGCAATGAAGCCACTACACGTTTGCATCTTATTGATGATTTGATTTTTAAATGTTTAGGTTGGGAAAAAGAAGATTGTGTAGCAGAAGATACATACGAAAACACATATGTAGATTATTCACTTTCTTGTCCTAAACGAACACTCATAATAGAGGCGAAAAGGGAGGGTATTTATTTCGAATTGCCAGCCGGACATTTAAAAATTAAGTATTCCATAAAACATCTATGCAGAGATAATCCAAAGATATCTGATGCGGTCAAGCAAGCCATGAATTATTGCCAAGAAAGAGGTACTTTGATACTTCGGGAATAGGAATTCCCGAAGCTAAATAACATCGGCATTTCCTAATGCCGATGCATCTTTTATTCTCTATAATATCAATAAAAGTTTACCGCCCCACCCCCAAACGATCCTTTGCCAGCTTGGCCTCATTGGAATCGGGATACTGGTTCACCAGTTGAGATAGGT
>LJUW01000043.1 GCA_001304315.1 candidate division Zixibacteria bacterium SM23_73_2
TCTTGAAACCGGTCATTTGAACTGTTCCTGAAACATCCAAATTCGAGTTTGGACTTGCGGTCCCAACCCCGACGTTGCCTGAGAGGTCAACACGAATTCTCTCAAGGCCGTTGGTGCTGAAAAGTAGATTCCCGTTAACCGAATTGAAGTTCAAATTGCCATTTCCGGTTTGGATTTTTCCCAAATTGGGGAAGTATAATCCGAATGTGCTCCCCCGTAAGTAGCCGGAGGCTTGTATGTCTCCGTCAACGTCAAGCTTATATCCCGGGCTGGTGGTGCCGATACCCACGTTCCCGGAGACAGCTGAGTATATATCACTGCCCGATATCTCCCAGTCACTATCGGGTTCTGCAGAAGCTGCATGATAGGCATAGGGCACACTGGTGAGCCTCGACCTGGGGGAAAGCTCCGGATCTGAGTCGACAGCTATTCCAATATACCTGAGGGTATCATCGAAAACAGAGGGGGAAAGTGAACTTATGCTGCCCAAAATCACATTAAAAAGTCCATTGTTAACCGTAACACCGGTATGGTGTTCCCACCACAGGGAATCAACTCCTGATTCAGAGCCATAAATTTTAAAGGTTAAATCATGGGGTTCATTAAGAGGAGTGCCGTCCGATTGGGTTAGCAATCCCTGGTAATTGATCAACTGGGGAGCTTTTGCCAAGCTTGAACCAGCTATAAGAATTGTGATGATAAAACCTAAGATTAAAGAAAGGCGGGTCATAAAACCTCCTTTTGGTTTTAAAGTTATCATTTCTGGATAATTAAAGTGAAATTTTTGGAATGGCAAGAGAAGTCTAGAAATATAAAAATTGAGCAATAATATATTTTTACTTCAGCAAAAAAAGTTTTTTTTAATCTTTTTTGTTTGAGCTTGGTGGAGGGGTTTATCCCAACCCGACCTTTGGGAGCAATATAAAAAACCAAAGTTTTTGTAATCCAGACAAAAAAAACTCGCCTTGTTGTGGAAGCGGGCTAATCAGTTTTTTATTCTTTCAACTTGCATCTTGAATCTTGTATCTTGACCCTATTACTTACTCAGCTTGCCTCCAGCCAATTATCTCCGACCTTTATGTCCACCTTAACCGGAACCTTAAGTTTCAGGGTATTCTCCATTTTATCCTCTATCATCTTTTTTGCCGAATCCAGCTCCGATTTTGATACCTCGAATACCAGCTCATCATGGACCTGAAGGATCATCTTTGTTTTCTTTTCCTTTAATTCTTTGGAGATCTCGATCATCACCACCTTGATCAGGTCAGCAGAGGAACCCTGGATTGGTGTGTTTATCGCTACCCTCTCTGCGAATTCCCTTTTCTGGCGGTTGGTGGAGTTTATCTCCGGAATGTATCTTCTCCTCCCCAGAAGGGTTGTGGCAAAACCTCGCTCTTTTGCTTTTAGAATACTTGACTCCAAATACTCTTTGACTCTGGGATAACGCCTGAAATAGACCTCGATAAATGCAGCTGCCTCCTGAGGTGTCATATCGGTTTGCTGGGATAAACCATAGGCTGAGACCCCGTACATTATGGAGAAATTGGTGGTTTTTGCCAGTCTTCTCTGCTCCTCGGTAACCTCGGATAACCGAACACCGAATACCTCGGAGGCGGTTCTTTTGTGTATATCCTCACCTTTTAAGAAGGATTGGGTTAAGGTTTTATCCTCTGAAAAATGGGCTAAGATCCTGGGCTCGATCTGGGAGTAATCTGCTGACAAAAGAAGATAATCTTTACTCCGAGGGATAAAGGCTTTTCTTATCTTTTTGCCCCACTCGGTTCTTATGGGTATGTTTTGAAGATTGGGATCTGATGAAGACAACCTTCCAGTTGCCGTTACTGTTTGATTAAAGGACGTATGAATTCTTTTGGTCTTAGGGCTTAGAAGCTGGGGAAGCGCGTCGACATAAGTTGATTTCAATTTTGAAAGCTCCCGGTATTCCATCAATATCCTGGGTAGGGGGTGAATTTTGGAGAGCTGCTCCAATACTCCCCAGTCGGTTGATAGGGCTGTTTTTTTCGCGGTTTTTCGAACAGGAGGAAGTTTAAGATCCTCAAATAGGACTTTTGAGAGCTGCTGGGGAGAATTTATGTTGAATTCGGTTCCAGCTAAATCGAATATCTCTTTGGTTAAACCCTCCAGCTCTTTTCCCAAAATTTTGGAGAGCTTTTTAAGGTAATCAAAATCTATGCTTACCCCGGAAAGCTCCATCTCAGCTAAAACTTCGATCAAAGGAAGTTCAACCTCATAGAAAAGCTTCTCCAGAGAAAGCTCTTTTAGTTTGGGTTCGAATATCTCTTTGAGCCTTAAGGTGAAATCAACATCCTCGCAGGAATATAAACAGGCATCCTCGATCCCAGCGGTTGAAAAACATTTTTGCTTTTTTCCGATTCCAATGAGATCTGAGATGGGAATCATCTTATGATCTAAGTATTTCAATGCCAGATGGGAAAGGTTGTGCAGGTGTTCCCCGGGATTCAAAAGATAGGAGGCGATCATGGTGTCAAAAGCTATCCCTTTTAGCTCGATACCATACTGTTTAAAAACCTCCAGGTCATACTTTAGATTTTGCCCGCACTTTTTAGTCTTTTGGTTTTCCAAAATTGGTTTCAAAGATTCCAAAACAAATTTCAGATCAAGGTTTTTCTTTTTATCCTGATGCCCCAGTGGAATATAGGTTGCCTCACCTTTTTTAAATGCAAAGGAGATCCCCACCAGCTGGCTGTCTGTGGGGGATAGACTGGTGGTCTCAGTATCTATGACAACCTCTTTTTTACCTTTTAACACCTCCAGAAACTCAAGAAATTCCATTTTGTTTTTGATCCACCTGTAATTTAGTTTTTCCTTCTTTTCCTCCGGGGTTATCTCTTTCAAAAAGGCTGAGAACTCAAGCTCCTTGAAGATATTTTTCAATTCTGAGTGATCGAACCCTTTTCTTTTTAGACTTTCCAGATCCAATTTTAGGGGAACATTGATATCTATGGTGACCAGCTTTTTGGATAGTCGGGCAATGTCCTTATGCTCTTTTAAGCTTTCCCTGACGTTTTTTCTTTTTATTTTGTCATAGTTCTCCAGGACATTTTCCAAAGAGCCAAATTTCTTCACCAGTTCCAGAGCGGTCTTTTGGCCTATGCCTGGTACCCCGGGTACGTTATCGGATGCATCACCCATAAGTCCCAATACGTCCACCACCCTCTGGGGTAAAACGCCAAATTTTTCCTCAACGTTATCCTTATCTATTAGCTCGATCTCCTGACCTGATCTTCTGGGATTCAAAATCTTCACCTTCTGGTCCACAAGCTGGAGAAAATCCTTATCACCGGTAACCAGAATCACCTCCATACCCTCCTTTTTAGCCCGAACGGCCAGGGTTCCCATTATGTCGTCCGCCTCATATCCTTCCATCTCGATGACCACGAGGTTCATTGCATCAACGATCTGCCTGATTCTGGGGAGCTGAGCCTCCATCTCCTCAGGCATCTTCGCCCGGGTGGATTTGTACTCCTCGAATATCTCGTGCCTGAAGGTTGGAGCCTTGGTGTCAAAAACTATTGCTATATAATCCGGATTTTCCTCCCGGAGTATCTTCATCATCGAATTGGTGAAGCCAAAAGGGGCTGAGGTGTTCTCGCCTTTGGAGTTTATTAGAGGATTTCTTATAAAGGCATAATAAGACCGGTAAGCCAAAGCTGACCCATCGATTAAAAAAAGCCTTTTTTCTTTACCTTTTAACATGATCTTATCCATTTGGAAGATACAGAGGAATCTTTATCTAGTCAACTTTTTTATCCTGTTCTCAGAAGTTGAGTTTAAGGATTTAGATCTGTTCTATTTGAAAGATGTTTGAAATTGGTTTTAAAGATTAAGGAACTTCTCCAAAAGAGCTGCTAAGAAATGGCTGGTGCGAAGCATTCATACAAAAGTATTCAATCCTTTATGTCCGCTGATATACAGAAAACAAACAGGATTACTTGTACTCACCCCCTTTTCATTCCCCCTCTCTTTACAAAAGAGGGGGATAGGGGGTGAGTTACCTACCTTGCTAAACGACCTAAATTTATAAATCTATTCCTCTTATCAAGAACTGTTGCAACTAAATTGGAGAGGAACCAAGATTAAAAAGGGATTTTGTGTGGGATTAAAAAAAACTGGCTGTCAAAAACACTAAAGCGCAGACATTTTCTCTTTCTCAAATCTTAAATTTTTCAGCTCAAATCTTCTCCACAGTCAAACTGCAGATTTCATCAGCCATCTCCTCGATGGCTTTTCCGGTGATATCGATCACGGACCAGAGTGGTTTTTTATGAAAAATCTCGTGGCTATATTTTAATTCCTCCCTCACATGCTGTGGATCAGCATAGTTTATATCCATATGGGTTAGCTGTGCAAGCCTGCTCTTGCGGAGTTTCATTAGGATTTCCGGGTTTATGGTTAAACAGACCATCTTTTTGGGCTCGACTTCAGAAAGCTGGGGAGGTGGATTCGTTCCTAATATAATAGGAACATTGGCTACCAGAAGCCCTCGGTTATAAGCTAAATACATGGATAGCGGGGTTTTTGAGGTTCTCGAAACCCCGATTATAACTATGTCGGCTTGAGGCAGATCCTTAAGTTTTAGTCCATCGTCATGTTTTACCGCAAAACCGACCGCATCCACCCTTTTGAAGTAATCGTGGTCCAAATGAGATAGAAGACCTGGTTTGGCACCCGGAGCCTTTGCTAAGAACTTGCTCAGGTTGGTTAAAAGAGGTCCTAAGAGGTCTATTGCCGGAACGTTGTATTCGTTGGTTACCGTAGCGATTTCTTTGCGAAGCTTCGGGGTGACCAGAGTGTAGGCGATGAAACCGTTTTTCTGTTTTGCCTTTTTGGCAACTTGTCTGATCTGTGCCACTTTGTTTACATTGGGAATGCGCTCCACCACAATGTTTTTACGTTCAAACTGAATCAAGGACGCCTGGAGCACTCTTTCACCGGTAAAACCGGAGCCGTCGGAGATGATCCAGATGTGTTTGGTTTCGGTATTAGAAGGCATTAATTATAAATTTTATTTTTTAATTAGAATTAGAAAATGGCATTTATAAATTAATAGCATGCTAAGTAGGTCGATCCGAAGGATTGATCCTTGATTCCCCTTTTTTGACCTTTTCCCTTATCTGAGAAGAGGATATCTCCAGACCGTTGATCGGATAAACGATGGATTTTTTTAAAAATTCGTTATCCTTATCGATTTTATTAAAACCGGGGCGAACCCCGATAACGACTTTTATAAGTTCAAAGATTTTTTCAGGCTCCTTCCAGGTATTTATCTCGTCTAAGATATCTGAGCCACCCAAAAGATAAGGTTCTGAATCGGGGTAAAGTTTTTTTAATTCCTGAATTGTTATTACAGTATATGATCTTCCCTCCCTTTTAAGCTCTATATCCGATACCGAGAAAAGATGGTTATCCTCAACCGCAAGTTTGGTCATCTCAAATCTGATTTTTGCATCCGAGACCTCACTTAAATCCTTGTGAGGAGGGGAAGCTGATGGAATAAACAAAACCTTATCCAGTTTTAGCTTTTCAGCCAGTTGCTTTGCCAGGATCAAATGCCCCAGATGAATGGGATCAAAAGTGCCACCTAAAATCCCCATCTTTTGTTTTTTGTTCATTTTAAATCAAAATACATATGCTTGTGAAGTAATTTAATTTCCTGCAAGATATTTACGGTTCGGGAATTCCTATTCCCGAACCAACTAGAAACAGAGTATTGTTTAAGAATTCATTTTTTCAATTTATCTCAGTACTACTTCAACTCCTCCAGTCTCTCTTTTGCCTTCTGGGCTGCTTTGCTTTCCGGATATTCATCCATGACTTTTCGATAGTAATTTTCAGCTTCACCATTTTCCTTCTGAAGCCTTTTGACCTCTCCCTTTTGATACAAAGCCCAGCTCATCCAGGGGCTATCAGGATAATTCTCCAGTACCTCCTCCAAATATATCAAAGCTGCCTGGTAATATCCCAGTTTCACATAAAGCTCACCGTTTTTGTAAGCTTTCTGTGCAAGTTTGTCCTTTGATTTTTGCAGAAGATTTTTAGCTTCAGGCACTAGATCTGATTCTGGATAATCCTCCAGAAAGCTTTTTAGAGTCTCGATTGCATAACGGGTATAGGTTTGATCAAGAGAGGGCTTGGGAGAAAGTTTGAGGTTGGCTTTTCCAATCATCAGGGAGGCGTCGTCAGCCAGATGACTTGAGGGGAAGGAGGAGATAAGTTTTTTAAACTCGCCAATGGCATAGGCATACTCATCATCCTCATAGTAGGACAGAGCTAGAAGATACTGGGCTGAGTCGATATTGGCGAATCCGGGATAGTTGAAGATCAACTTGCGAAACTCTGTTACTGCCTCAGTGAAGTGCTTATTGTTGAATTCCTTTAAAGCTAACTGGAATTGAGTATCCGCATCGGGGATGGGTTTTATCTTTTTTGAACCGCAGGATATAAAAAGGATCGATGAAAGAAAAATCAAAAGATAAAAAATCTTAATTTTCAAAATCTTTTCCATTTTCATCGGTTAGCGAAGAAAAGATATACCAGCCCTCCCACAAAGAAAGCCACCACTGCAGGTTCTAAGTATTTCTCCAGTTTGCTCTGGGGTAATTGTGGACTTAAAAAAGGATAATCCTGGTTGTTTAAACTCTTAACCCATCCTTTTTTCACCTGGTCTTCCCTTGAGTCTTCGACTTTTTTCGTCCAGAGGATTTTACCTGAGTTTTGGTCTGTTAACCTGAAAAAGAAGTTAAGATCTGATCTTCGGGTGACCTTTTTCTCTTTCAAAAAGCCGGTGCTTTTGATTTCCGGATATGACAGTTTCAAATTCAAGACCCTGTAGGACAATCTCCAGCTATCCTTAACCCTTATCTTGTCGTTCGTTTGTATACCTACCTGGCAGTTAAGTTCCTGCAGAAAAGAATAAAGTTCCTTCTCCAGGAGCCAGAAAGCCGGATGATTTTCCTCCTTTTCCAAAAATATCAAATTGTTTTGATTTTTGGGGAAATCGGAGAAGTTACCTTTAAGGGCAATCCTGATCGACTGGCTTAAGAATCTCTCATTATTGGAAACCGAGTCCGGTGATTGGGCTGAGATGGAGTTTATGAAAAAATAAAACAAGACCAATACGGGAAAAAGTCTAAAAATTCTATGTAGCATATTTCTCTTTTAAGTGCTTGTATTTTTTTAATACCTTTGAGAGATAAAAAGTGGGGACCTTTTGGCCATTTTTTATTTTCAACCTCAAGGCATTTTCACCAAGATTGTATGCAACAATGGCCTTTTTAACGTCTTTGAATTTAAGGATTAATTCAAATAGATAGAGCGTTCCCAATTTTATGTTGAAAGCTGGCTGGAAAAGGGAAAGATTGCCATTCCACCCTAAGTTTCTCCTCTGGGCAAGAGCATATCCCACTGATGGTTTGACCTGCATCAAACCCTGGGCTCCCATCCTGGAAACCTGACCTTTTTTGAAAGAGCTCTCGGTGATAATTAAAGCCAGAACTAACAAAGGATCATAGCCATAGCGTTTGCTCTCCTTGTGGATCACCTGGGTAAGCTCAGCTACCTCCTCGTCCTTGAATCCCACCTGAAAATCCTCGATTATGTTTAAAATCTTAAGCTTTTCCTCAAGCTCCTCTATTTTAAGCTGCTGCTCTTTTAGAACTTTTTCTTTTTCGAATTTGTTGTGCAGAAGGTATCCGATGGTAACGCTCTGGGCAACATAGATAAAGACCAAAATGAAACTTAAGGGCAAGGATACGGTTATTCCAGCTTTCCTGAGCTTTAAACCAGGAGACATAGAAAACCTCCGAAAAGAAAATTAAGCATTATAAGTATATAACCTCTTTGTGTTTTCTTTAACCTGCCTCTCTTCAAGTTCAGTTTATCAAAATATACACTTTTAAGTTCGATTTGATTGATTTTTTTTAAATTTTTATCGAGCTTATAATACCTATTTGATTTAAAGGGATTTTAACTTTACGCTTAAATATCAAATCCTTTTAGCATCTTCCCACAATCTATCCATCTCGGCTAAACTTGTCTCCTTTAAGCTTTTTCCCTTTTTGGATAATTCCTTTTCGATATAGTTGAATCTTTTAATGAATTTGGATATGGTTTTTCTCAACACCATCTCAGGATTTACTCCCAGATGCCTGGAGAGATTAACCAAGGAGAAGAAAATGTCTCCCAACTCTCCTTCTAACTCTTTTTTATTTTTCTTTTTGCGGACATCCTTGAATTCCCCGATCTCCTCTTCGATCTTTTCGAAAATATCATCAGCTTTTTGCCAGTCGAAACCGAGCCTTCCCACCTTTTCTTGAACCCTGAAGGCTTTTATTAAAGCTGGAAGCTCTCTGGGTATTCCGGATAAGACCATCCTGTTTTTTGTTTTCTTCTTTATGTGTTCCCAGTTGTCCACCACCTGCTGGGGGGTCAATTTTTCCTTGTTTTTAAAAACGTGGGGATGGCGAATCTTTAATTTAGAGATCAGATTTTCGATCACCCCCTCTATGTCAAATCGCCTTTCCTCCCGGGCTATCTGGGAATGAAAAACCACCTGAAGAAGAAGATCGCCGAGCTCCTCTTTTAACTTGGAATCGTCCTCTGCCTCCACCGAATCCAGAACCTCGTATGCTTCCTCGATCAGATAGGGCAAAAGTGATTGATGAGTCTGAACTCTGTCCCAGGGGCAGCCATTTTCGGATCGAAGCAAAGACATGATCTCGACCAGCTTCTCAAAATTATTTTTCATAAAAGAACCTGTTTAAAAAATAGCAGTTCCTTTGAATATAGATATAAAAAGCAGAAAAACAAGATTATTATTTGCAAGCTGTTGTTGATGTTTTATCGTTTAGTATAAGCAAAGATAAAAAATCGATTTAAAATTTAAATTATGAAAAATCACTGGTATCTAAGGGAAGTATACAAAAATCGGATGATTTACCCATAAGGAAGTCAGTAATTTGACCGGGGATAAAATTTCGTGGTAACTTTATTATTTTAATGAAGGATACGTATAAATTTTTTAACGGGAAAAAGAAAAAAATTAACTTTTACCAAGCAGGTCACCCTCTATTTATGGTATGGTTTTACTATTCGATAACCGTAAAAAGTAAAATCATAAGGTTAGGGATAAACAATTTATTAGTCTTGACAAAAAAAATCCTATTTATTAAATTCTTTTGTTTTTGGAGGTGTTTTTAGCATGGCTGAAAAAGATTTACCCAAGCAGTACAATCCGAAAGTAGTTGAGGATAAATGGTATGAATTCTGGCTTAAGGGGAGATTTTTCCACGTGGATAAATTGGATGGCAAAAAGGCTTTCAGCGTGGTGATACCACCTCCCAACGTGACCGACATTCTTCATCTGGGACATGCTCTGAACAACACCCTTCAGGATATTCTGGTAAGACAGAAAAGGATGGAGGGATATGAGGCTGAATGGCTTCCCGGAATAGATCATGCTGGAATCGCAACCCAGGTAGTGATAGAGAGGAATCTGGCTAAGGAGGGTAAAAAAAAGGAGGATATTGGAAGGGAGAAGTTTTTGAAGTTAGCCTGGGAATGGAAGGAGAAAAACGGGGAGGCAATATTGAATCAGCTGAGAAAGATCGGGTGCTCCTGTGATTGGGACCGGACCCGCTTCACCCTGGATCAGGGATTCTCCAATGGAGTATATCAGGTTTTCGTTCACCTTTATAAGGAAAACTTAATCTACCGCGGTAAATACATAGTCAATTGGTGCCCTCGTTGCCAGACCTCCTTATCCGATGATGAGACCGAGCGAAAGGAAGAGAGCGGACATCTCTGGTATATCAAGTATAAGATAAAGGGAAGCGACCGGTACATAACGGTCGCCACCACCAGACCCGAAACCATGCTGGGCGATACGGGGGTAGCGGTCCATCCAGATGATAAAAGGTACAAAAAATTGGTAGGTAAATCTGCAATTCTACCCATTCTGGACCGGGAGCTGAAGATAATTGCCGATGAACTGGTAGATCCGGAATTCGGAACAGGAGCAGTCAAAGTCACCCCAGCCCATGATGCTAATGACTTCGATATGGGCAAACGTCACAATCTGGAAACCATCTCGGTTATAAATCCAGACGGGTCCATGAACGAAAATGCTGGGAAATTCGAGGGAATGGACAGATTCGAGTGCCGAAAAGCTTTGCTATCCGAACTTAAGAAAAAAAAGCTTTTAGAGAAAACCGAGGATTACCGGGTTCCGCTGACCCTCTGCTATCGGTGTAATACTGCCCTGGAGCCGTATCTATCGGAGCAGTGGTTCGTACGAATGAAACCCCTGGCTCAACCGGCGATCGAGGTTTTAAGACAGGGGAAGATCAGATTCTACCCGGAACACTGGGCTAAGGTATATCTCCACTGGATGGAGAATATTCACGATTGGTGCATATCCAGACAATTGTGGTGGGGACACAGGATACCGGTATGGTACTGTCAGGATTGTAACCAGATCGTCGTTTCCAAGGAAAGACCAAAAAATTGTCCTGGTTGTGAATCTAAAAAGATGAAACAGGATGAGGATGTTCTGGACACCTGGTTTTCCTCCTGGCTTTGGCCCTTCTCCACCTTCGGCTGGCCCGAGAAAACCCAGGATTTGAAAAGCTTCTATCCGACCAAAGCTCTTTTTACCGCATCGGAGATCATATTTTTGTGGGTGGCAAGGATGGTGATGTCCGGCTTGGAATTCATGGGCAAGGTTCCCTTCACCGACATTTACATTCACGGCACGGTGAGGGATGCTAAGGGTATAAAGATGAGCAAATCCCTGGGTAACGGTATCGATCCCTTAGATATCATCACCGAGTACGGGACTGACGCTTTGAGAGTGAGCATGATTTTGGTTACCCCGGAGGGGCAGGATCCCTGTATCTCGTTTAACACCTTTCAGATAGGAAGAAATTTCTGCAACAAGCTGTGGAATGCTTCGAGATTTGTACTTTTGAATCTGGGGAGCTGGACCCCGGAGAAGGACAAGTTAAGGATCGAAAGCTCCAAAGGTTTGGAATTGGCAGACCGCTGGATTTTAAGCAGATTGAATAAAACCGTACTCCAGGTCGAGGAACTCTTAAGAGACTATAGATTCAATTCAACCATAAAGACGCTATACGATTTCGTATGGCATGATTTCTGTGACTGGTATCTGGAGATTGTCAAGCCCAGATTGAAGTTACCTGAGAATGACCCCGATCATTTAAAGGCCAAAGAGGTCGCCACCTGGGTTCTGGATCAGATCCTGAGGCTTCTGCATCCATTTATGCCCTTTATAACCGAGGAGATCTGGCATCACCTGTTTCAGATAGATGCAGGCGATCTTAAAAGCACCCTGATGAAGCAACCCTGGCCCTCGTCCAAAAAGAAATTAATCGATTATGGGTTAGAGGAGAGGATGGAAACCATTCAGAACATAGTATATGCCATAAGAAACATCCGATCGGAAATGAACGTACCTCCTCAAAAAAAAGCAGATGTGTTGCTTAAGGTGGAGGATCAAGATGTTCTTAAGGTGATTGAAGAAAACAGGCACTACATAGTGAATTTGGGTAAAGTCGAGAACTTAAAGGTGGGAAAAAGGATAAAAAAATCAGTTAAGTGTGCTTCGGCTGTGACAAAAAACGCAGAGATTTTCCTACCTCTGGAGAATTTGATCGATCCGGAAAAAGAACAGAAAAGGCTTCAAAAAGACATCGAGAGATACACCCAGCTTCTGGATAAGACAGTAAAGAAACTTTCCAACGACGATTTTTTGAAAAGGGCACCCAAGGAGATCATCAAAAAGGAAGAAGCCAAAAAAGAAGACTACCGGAAAATAATTGAAAAACTGGAGAAGAATTTAGAGGCAATCGTAGGATGGTAAATTAAAAAAAGGGGTTTTTATATGAGAAAAAAGATTACCTATTTAACCATACTCGTTCTTCTGCTTTTCTCTTTAGCTTCTGCCCAGAACAACAAGGTTGCCATAACCATCTACAACCAGAACTTGGCTTTGGTTAAAGACCAGAGGGCTCTGGAGCTTCAAAAAGGAATTAACCAGATTAAATTCACCGATGTCGCATCCCAGATCGATCCCACCTCGGTCCATTTCAAATCTCTGGATTATCCCGAGGAAGTCGTTATCCTGGAGCAGAACTATCAATATGACCTGGTGAGCTCGGAGAAGATTTTAGAGAAGTACGTTGAAGAAAAAATAGAAGTCAAGGCCAAAGAGGAAAAAGTGTACCAGGGAAAGCTTTTGTCTTTTTCTTCAAATAGTCTGACCTTGCGTGAGGAGAATGGCGGAATCAGGATCGTGTCCAGGGCCGAGATTTTAGACCTTTATTTTCCCTCCCTGCCCGAAGGTTTGATAACCCGACCGACTCTGGTCTGGCTTTTGGATTCAGACGTGTCCGGGAGTAACAAAACCGAGGTGAGTTATCTGACCCAGGGAGTTAACTGGCATGCCGAATATGTTGGGGTGGTGGGTAAGGATGATAAAAGTTTAGAGCTCTCCGGCTGGGTATCCATCGATAACAGATCCGGGGCAACTTACGCCGATGCCAAAATAAAGCTTATAGCTGGTGAGGTTCATCGGGTTGAGGAAAAAAAGGTTTTTCCTCAATTGGCTCTGGCTGATGTTGCGGCAGCTCGAAGGGAGGTTGCTTTTGAAGAGAAGCCATTCTTCGAATATCACCTGTATACCTTAAAACGTTCATCCACTCTGAAAGATAATGAAATCAAACAAATCACATTGTTCCCCAGCAGAGAAGTCAATGTGAGTAAAATCCTTGTTTACGATGGAGCCAGAGATCCCAAGAGGGTCAAGGTGAATCTGGAATTTATCAACTCTGAGGAACAGGGTTTAGGGATACCTCTACCCCAGGGGAAATTAAGGGTCTACAAGGAGGATGTGGACAGGTCTTTGGAGTTTGTGGGCGAGGATTTGATCGATCATACCCCCAAGGATGAAAAGGTGAGGGTCTATTTAGGAGATGCCTTTGATGTGGTGGGAGAAAGAAAACGAACGGACTATAAAAAGATATCAGAGGATGTGTGGGAGGAATCTTACCAGGTAAAGATCAGAAATCACAAGGAGGAGATAGTTGAGGTGACGGTGGTGGAACATCTGTATTATTATACCGAATGGGAGATTATAGAAACCAACCTCGATTACATTAAAAAGGACTCTCACACAATAGAGTTCAAGCTACCGGTGGAGAAGGATGGGGAACAGATTTTAAACTACACGGTAAGATATGTCCGTTAAGATAAAGAAAAGATTTATTAAAATTTTCAAAAAAGGAGAAACAATGCTAATTTAAAAGGATATTCAAAAAATTTCAACTATTCAAACTGTGGAGGAATAAATGAGAAACTCAAGAAGTTTGTTAAAATTTTATTTTATACTTTTATTATTCGTTATTCTGATCATTGGCTGTGGGGTTAAAAGTCAGTATATTACCTCAGCCAGGATATATATGGGCTTATCCCCACCGGATTACGAAAAGGCACTGGAACAGTTGAAACTTGAATTGGAACACAGTCCGGATAATGCCGAAGCATATTATCTTTTAGGGACCATCTACTCGAGAAAATACGACAATGAAAAAATGGTTGAGGCTTTTTTAAAGTGCAAGAGTCTGGATCCTAAGTGGAATTCCAATATCGATGATATCATCAGCGAGAAGTGGATAAGCGCATTTAATTCGGGGGTGAGCTTCGCCAGCCGGGACAGTGTTAAAAAAGCCCTGGAGAAATTTGAAACCGCCATATTGCTTGATTCTACCAAGTATGAAGCCTGGCTCAACGGTGGAGTTCAAGCCATGAAGTTGAACGATTGTCAGAAAGGGATGAGTTTTTTGGACAAAGCTTACCAGTTAAAACCCGAGGATATCCTGATTTTGAACACCTATGCCCAGGTATCGTTCAACTGCAGGGAATACGCCAAATCTTTAGAGACATATCTCAAGGTAAAAGAAAAAGATCCAAAAAATGTTAACGTTTTGGTAAACATCGCTATGATATATGAACAGACCGAGCAGCCGGACAGTGCTTTGGTGATCTATTCCCGGATAATAGAAATTGACCCGGAATATAGGGATGCTTACTTTAACCGTGGTGGTTTAGATTGGAATCGGGCTCAGGGTATTTATAAGTATTTAGTGGATATAAGGGACCAGCTGGAGAACGATCCCAATACTCAAACCCTGATAGATAGTTCAAAGGTTTTAATCGAGAAACAAAAGGAGCTGTTTTCAAAAGCCGAAAAAGATTTCGAAAAGACTTTGGAGCTGGATCCCCAGGATCAGGAGGCCATGCAGTTTTTAGCCTATTGTCTTTTGAGCCTGGATGAGACCGACAAGGCTATTGGAGTTCTGAAACAATGGATCGAGCTCGATCCCGTTAACAAAGACGCATGGAGCTCTTTAGCCATTGCCTATACCAAGAAGGGGATGAAAAAAGAGGCTGAGGAGGCACAGAAAAAAGCAGAGGGTCGATAGGACTTTCGATTGGCTTTTTTTTAAGGCAGCGTACCCTAAGCTGCCTTTTTATTTCTTCGGGTACGGGTTCACAACGATATGTATGCCCAGATAGTACTACCAAGGGTTCTGAATAAAACTTTAACCTATCTGATTCCGGAACCCCTAAAAAAGGATATCTGGATAGGTCAAAGGGTTTTGGTCCCCTTGGGTAGAAGGGAGCTTTTGGGATTTGTAGTTGGTATCTCCACGGAAGAAACTTTGCCCAACGCAAAACCAATACTTTCCCTCTTGGAGAAAGAATCAGTTTTTTCAGAACAGACGCTTTCCCTCTGTGAGTGGGTCTGCGAGTATTATTTCTGCTTTCTGGGCGAGTGCCTGCAAGCCTGTTTGCCCCCTCAGCTTTATGCTCAGACTCAATTGTGGGTTAGGCTTGCCTCCTCCTCTGAAATGCAGAGGTTGGGAAGGCTTACTTTAAAGGAAAAAAAAGTCCTGGAATTCTTGAGGCGAAAAGGCGAGTTTAAAGTATCCTCCTTAGGCAGAAAATTACCCGGGGATAAAATCACTGATATATTGAAAAGCCTGGAGCGTAAAAAACTTCTCCGGCTTTTTTACAGAATTCCCCGTTTTAAACCAGGGGCAGGGATGGATAAGCTGTACGCTTTAAAAAAACCTGATGGGATAGAGGAGGTGAGAAATTACTTTGAGGAGAAAATCTCGCATCTGAAAAGAAAAGCTCCCACCCAGGCATCCTTTCTTGAGGAGTTTTTGAAAAGAGGGGAGGTCTCACCAAAGGAATTGAAGACCATATCCAGATCACCCCACAGGATTTTAGAAAGCTTAAAGAAGAGAAATTTAATTGAGGCGGTCTTAAAGAAAAAAGACCAAAAAATTTGTAAGGATTTCTATCCACCAGAGGATTTGGATTTAAATCCCTCTCAAAAAAAAGCTCTGGGGGAGATCGAGGAAGCAACGACTCAGAATGCCCCCAGGGTTTTTCTTCTCTTCGGAGGCACATCCTTAAAAAGATCTGAGGTTTATCTTGAGGCGATAAAGGGAATTATAAACAAGGGCAAGACCGCTTTGGTTTTAGTTCCCGAGATATCTTTGACCCCCAAGACCATTCAGTACTTCGAATCCTTTTGGGGTGGAGAAGTAGGTTGTCTTCATTCCGGGCTTTCTTCTGGCGAGAGATTCAGAGAATGGCAGAGGATAAAGATGGGTGAGATAGGTGTGGTTGTGGGGACCAGGTCATCCGTCTTTGCTCCACTTTTGAATTTAGGTTTGATAGTTGTGGACGAGGAACAGGATCCCTCTTTTAAACAGGAGGATCAAAATCCCAGATACAACGCCAGAGACGTGGCGGTGATGCGGGCAAAAATGGAAAACTGCGTTGCCATTTTGGGTTCATCCACCCCCAGTATGGAATCCTTTCTAAATGTTCAGAGAAAAAAATATACCCTTTTGCCATTACACTCAGAAGAAGATCGGTTTTCTCCCAGGGTAAGCATCGTGGATATGAGAGGGGAAAGGAAAAGGGGAAATCTCAGCCCTTTTTCAAACAGGTTGAACCAGCTTCTTGAGGAAAATATAAAAAAGGAAAGGAGAATCGTTCTTTTTTTGAACCGAAGAGGATTTTCAAAAGTGGTGAAATGTCAGGATTGCGGGTATGTTTTCAAATGCCCCCACTGTGGGATAAGTTTAACCTATCATCTTGCTTTCAGGTCCTTTAAATGCCACTATTGCGGATACGTTGAAACCCCGGGGAGTACCTGTCCGGATTGCAGGAGTTTCAATTTAAGTTATAGAGGATTTGGAACAGAGAAAATTGAGGAGGAGATTAAAAAATATCACCCTCAGATCCTTTATGGTAGAATGGACAGCGATACCGTCAAAAGTGCTCATCTTAAAACCACTCCCATATTTGATCAAGAAAAATGCAAGCTGATTTTTGGCACCCAGATGATCCAGAAAGAACTTGATCTTCCGGATGTCGGACTGGTGGGGATTATCTCAGCTGATTTCGGAATCGATTTTCCCGATTTCAGATCAAGGGAAAAGACCTTCCAAATTCTTTGCCGGTTGATTGGAAAAGCAGATAAGGAGGGCCAGGTGGTTATCCAGACTCATTATCCCTCGGAGCTGGCAATCAGGTCCGCAGGTGAGAAAAACTATCTTAAATTTTTTACAAAAGAGATCGAACAAAGAAAAGAACTTGATTATCCCCCCTTTACCCATCTGGTCTTGATCAAATTTTCAGGGGAGAACCTATCCGAGGTAAAGAAAACCTCAGATAAGTTTTCAGGGATGCTTAAAAGAAGATTCGAATCTGAAAAAATAGACCCAAAGAGGATTTTGGGTCCTGCTCTGGCTTTCAGGTTCAGAGTAAAAAGAAAAAAAACTTATCAGATCCTGCTCAAGGCCAGACCTTTGAAAAAGATTATGAGTTTGATTGGATCCGTCTTCGGGGATAAAGGCTTTAAAAGAAAAAAAACTGTCCGTATATCTGTTAATGTCGATCCCATGGAGATAACTTAAATTCATTCAAAACCTTTTGGAGAAAAGCAATTGCCTAAGAAGATGATTACCATAGAGGAGCTGAAGAGAAATCCTCAGGTTAAGTCCTTGATAGCCAAATCGGACCAGTATCTGGGGGTGATTGGATACACCGAGCACGGGGAACGTCATGCTTCACTTTCCGCAAAGATAGCTCATAACATAATGCAGAGGTTGAAAAAAACCGAAAGGGAAGCTAACTTGGCTGCCATAGCTGCTTACCTCCACGACATCGGCAACGTTATAAACCGGGATTATCATGCCCAGACCGGAGCAATTATCTCATATAACATTCTTTTGGATATGGGGATACCCATAGACGACATCATGGATGTGGTAGCTGCCATCGGCAATCATGACGAGAAGGATGGCCAGCCCATCTCGGATATTTGCGCCGCAGTTATCCTGGCGGATAAATCGGATGTTCATTCCTCCCGGGTGAGAACTCTGGAGATGATAAAGCAGGATATTCACGACCGGGTAAACTACGCTGCCAAATCCTCTTTTCTCCGGGTGGACCCCGAGAAAAAGACCATAGCTTTAGAGATAAAAATCGACACCTCGGTCTCCCAGGTGATGGAGTACTTCGAGATATTTTTGTCCAGGATGGTGGTCTGCCGCCGGGCAGCTGAGTTTTTGAAGATGAGGTTCGAGCTGGAGATCAACGGGCAAAGGCTTCTTTAAAAAATCTTTTTTGGGAGATGCCAAAGAAAATCACCTACAAAAGTTCCGGTGTTGATATCGGTAAAGCCGATTTGGCTTTGAGGAAAATCAAATCCTTAGCCCAGTCCACTTTCACTCCCGGGGTTTTGTCCGAGCTGGGTAAATTCGGCGGATTTTTTGCCCTGAAGAAAAAATACAAAGAGCCGGTTTTAATATCCAGCACCGACTCGGTGGGGACCAAGCTGAAAGTGGCTTTTATGCTTAACCTGCATGATACCGTGGGAGAGGACCTGGTGAATCACTGCGTTAATGACATTCTGGTTCACGGGGCCAAACCACTTTTCTTTCTGGACTATATCGGAACCTCCAGATTAGAGCCGGAGGTGGTGAAGAATATCGTCTCCGGACTGTCCCGGGGATGCAGGAGAGTCGGCTGCGCTCTTGTAGGTGGGGAGATGGCGGAGCTGCCTGAATTTTATAAAAAGGGTGAATATGATCTGGTGGGTTTTATAGTGGGAGTGGTGGAGAGGGAAAAGATAATCGACGGCTCCTCTATCTCACCTGGAGATCAGATCTTAGGTTTGAGGTCAAATGGACTTCATACCAACGGGTATTCTTTGGCTCGCAGGGTCATCTTCGATGCAGGAAAATTCAAAGCAGGTGATTATGTAAATGACCTGAGGACAACAATTGGGAGAGAACTTTTGAAAGTGCATAGATGTTATGCCCCTTCTATTTTTAATATCTTAAAAAGACATAAAATCAAAGGGATGGCACACATCACCGGAGGGGGAATATCCGGCAATCTCTATCGCATCCTGCCGGAGGGGTGCAAGGCGATAATCGATACTAAGAACTGGAAAAAACCTCCAATTATTTCTTTTATTCAAAAAACAGGAGATATTGACCCGGAGGAAATGTATAAGGTTTTCAATATGGGGATAGGGCTGGTGCTTTTAGTATCGGGAAAAGAGAAGGAGCTAGTTGAGAAAAAATTAAAAAAAAGAAAAGAGAGAGTTTATCATATCGGTGAAATCGTATCCGGGAAAAGAGGGGTTAAGCTTTTGAATATTGGTTAAAGGAGAGTGGATGATTTTACTTCTGATAATGGATGGGTACGGAATATCAGATCAAAAAGAGGGGAATGCTGTTTTTTTGGCTAAAAAGCCTAATCTGGATAAGCTTTTTAAAAACTATCCTCATACGCTTTTGGGATGCTCCGGTCTGGATGTTGGATTACCCCAGGAGCAGATGGGAAACTCCGAGGTCGGTCATCTGAACTTAGGTGCGGGGAGGATCGTTTACCAGGAGATCACCAGAATAGATAAAGCGATCGAGGATGGGTCATTTTTTAAGAACGAAGTGCTTTTAAAAGTAATAGATAAAGCTAAAACACAAAACTGTTCTTTGCATCTTATGGGTTTGGTATCGGACGGATGTGTTCACAGCTCCCCCAATCATCTTTATGCGCTTTTGAGGTTAACCAGAGAATGTAGATTGGAAAAACTCCGGGTTCATGCCTTTCTGGATGGAAGGGATACCTCGCCGACCGGAGGGGTCGGTTATATAAACGAGCTTCTGGATAAGTTCAAGGAATACAAAATAGGAAAGCTCTCCACCATAGAGGGAAGATACTATGCCATGGACCGGGACAAAAGGTGGGATAGAATCGAGAAGGCTTACCGGGCTATGGTTTATGGAGAAGGGGAGAAGACCTCAGATCCGGAAGCTGCTTTAAAGAGCTCCTATCAGAGCGGGGTGACCGATGAGTTCGTCAAACCGATAGTTGTACAGGATGACGAAAATCCAGAAAATGGGAGGATAGAGCGGGGGGATGTGGGGATATTTTTCAATTTCAGAGCGGACCGGGCACGCCAGCTTTCAAGGGTTCTCACCGACAGGAATTTCTCCGAGTTCGACCCAGCGGGTTTTACCATTGACTTAGTCTCCTTGACCTTGTACCAGGATAATCTGAAAACCAGGGTAGCTTTTCCTCCGATAAAATTGAAAGGTATCTTAGGAGAGATTTTATCCAAGAACAAAATCCCCCAGCTCAGGATAGCGGAGACCGAAAAGTACGCTCATGTTACCTTCTTTTTCAACGGAGGGGAGGAGACACCTTTTCCTCTGGAAGACAGGATGCTTATTCCCTCTCCCCGGGTAGCTACCTACGATCTAAAGCCGGAGATGAGTGCCTATGAGGTTACCGACAGGGTTGTGGAGGAGATAAAATCGAAAAAATACGGGGTGATAATTCTCAATTACGCCAACGGGGATATGGTGGGTCATACCGGTGTTCTGGAGGCTGCGATAAAAGCGGTTGAAGCGGTGGATGGGTGCGTGGGCAGGGTAGCCTCTGCGGTGAAGGAGGTCGGGGGAGTGTGTATGGTCACTGCTGACCACGGAAACGCTGAGAAGATGATAGCTTCCAAAAATAAAGAGGTCTTCACCGCCCATAGCACCAATCCGGTTCCTTTCATTTTGGTGGATGATGATTTCAAGGGAAAGTTAAGAGAGGGGGGAAGGTTAGCCGACATAGCTCCCACGATTCTGGAGTATCTTAAAATAGAAAAGCCGGAGGAGATGACCGGGGAGAGTCTGCTGCTTAGATAAATGAAGTTTCTGAATCACTGAAAATCTGAAATTCATGAGATCGCTGATAAATAGCGGATGAGTAACCAACATATTAAACCTGAATATAAAGATTCCGAATTAACTTCGAAAATAATCGGAGTTTGTATAGAAGTTCATAAAAATTTAGGGTCAGGTTTTACGGAGATAACTTATCAGAGGGCTTTAGCTTTGGAGCTTGAAGGCTCAGGCTTGGATTTTGAGCGGGAAGTCAAAGTCCCGGTTTATTATAAAGGAAACAGATTGATTCAAGAAGAGTAGATTTTATAGTCAACAACTGTATGCTGGAGATTAAGGCTAAAAGTAAATTTGATCCAGAGGATTATATCCAAGCTTTGTCCTATCTAAAAGCCACGGGCTTTGAGTTAGGTTTATTGGTTAACTTTGGTTCAAAAAAGATAGAGATAAAAAGATTGATTAACACAAAAAAGAAAGAATAAAAATAGATTTATTCATCGTTTTCATCAATTATTCAGCAATTCAGTGGTTCAGGAAACAAGAAAGTGCATGTCTTCAATCCTTTTCATTAAGCTGAAAAATTAATCTTGTGATACATTTAAAAATCAGAATTTAGAGGAGTCAGAAGTATGGAAAATAAAAAAGATAAAAATAAGGAAAAACCCAAACAATCCGATCAACTCACCCAGTTCTACTCCACTTTTTCCTGGCCCCATGATCCCAAAAGCGAGCTGGGAGAAGAATATTTCAAAATGGCGCTGAGTTTTATGGAGTCGTTGATTGAACATACCTGGATAAAAAAGCTAATATCAAAAAAGAGAAAAATTAAAATCCTTGAGATCTGCGGAGGTTCCGGCTTTGGAGGTATAGCATTGTCCAGGGCTTTTGCGAAAAAGAAGGTCAACTGGCATCTTTTAATCACCGATCTGCGAAAGGATTCTCTGGACCTTGCCCAGAGATGGGCTGAAGATTATCTGAAAAAGAAGGTGGAAGTCTTGGTTGTAGATGCCAGAGAAACTTGGAAGTTAAAAGAGAAATTCGATGTCTGTTTGATCTACGGTCTTTCAACCCCGCATTTCAATCCCTGGGATCTGGTCAAACTTCTTTCCTCGGTTGGCGAGGTTTTGACCGATGACGGTATTTTGGTGGTGGATGAGGCTGACAGAAGGTTCAGGATATTCCTGGAGCAGGGCTACAAGTGGGCTTTAGCAGAGGAGCTGGACCCTGATAAATTCGTGGTCAGCTTTCATACCGGTTACGATTTCAACAGGGGAACCTGTAAGAAGGCTTATGTTAATTTCAACGATCCTAAAAAGCCAGTGAGGATGGAGGTATTTATGTGGGGTCTGGCAGAGGTGGGGGCTTTTTTGTGGACCTTTTTTAAAGACGTTGATTTTATTAGCCTGGGAGGTACTAGGCACTTTATTTTGGGCTATCAACCAAGGAGATTAATTAAGCCAGGTGATTTAAAAAAGCCTTCGGTGAAAGGGTATCTTTTCAGTTAGATATCTGTCAAGCTAAAGCTTGACACTCCAGTTGTTTTGGAATGTCAACCTTTAGATTGACTTATAACTTATCTAAAGAATTAAAGATTAATGAAGAACCTAATTGACAGATTACTCAAATCAAATGAGCCGTCGATCAGATTTAAAGTACTGGTAAATAAGAATCATCAGATATAAAGAAGCTTCAACGGGAAATAAAAATATCTAAAAGGGTAAAAACTCTTCTTTCTGAAAAGGGTAAGGATGAGGGAATCTCATATCATCCCTATAAGAAATGGTATGGTGCTCACTGGGTTCTTTCATGTCTTGCGGATTTGGGTTATCCTACAGGTGACAGATCACTTGTTCCTTTAAGGGGGCAGGTTTACCAATGGCTTTTTTCAAAAAAGCATCAAGATAAAATAAAAAATATCTATGGAAGGGTGAGAAGGTGTGCTTCACAGGAGGGGAATGCTTTGTGGTATCTTCTTATACTGGGCTTGGCAGATGAGCGTACTGATGAGCTGGCTCATAGACTTATCAAATGGCAGTGGCCTGACGGTGGATGGAACTGCGATAAAAATCCTGAAGCCATAAACTCTTCTTTTCACGAATCCCTAATTCCTCTTCTGGGGCTTTCACTTTATGCTGAGTTAACAGGTAATAAAGAAGCGAAGAAAACTGCAAGAAAGGCATCAGAGATTTTTCTTAAACGCAATATGTTCAAAAGGCAAAAGGATGGCAAAATCATATCGAACGATTTCATAACTTTTCATTATCCCTGTTATTGGCATTATGATATGCTTTTTGGTTTAAAGGTTATGGCAGAGGCGGGTTTTATAAAAGATAAAAGATGCAAAGAAGCTTTGGATTTATTGGAATCCAAACGCTTGCCTGATGGGGGTTTTCCTGCGGAGAAGAAATATTTCAGGGTTACCGGAATAAAGACCACTGGTCGATCTCTTGTGGATTGGGGGGTGACGAGTAAGAAAAAAATGAACGAATTTGTAACTGTGGATGCTTTGTATGTTTTAAGAGAAGCGAGGAGATTGAAATTGTAGGCACAGATTCTATCTGTGCAGAAATGAACGAATGAATTCGTGCCTACAAACCCTACATTTAAACTAAAGTTCGGCTAGATTTTTTTTTATGATCGACACTCACGCACACCTTGATTTTCCCCAGTTTGACCCTGACAGGGAAAAGATTATCTTTGAGGCGAAGGCTTCCGGGATTAAAAATATTATCAATATCGGAGTGGATTTGAAATCCAGCAGAAAATCGGTTGAGCTTGCGAAAAAATATGACTTTGTATATGCAACTGTTGGAGTTCATCCTCACGATGCCAAGACTTTGAATGACGATGTTTTGAAAAGCATCGAAGTTTTAGCCAAAAACGAAAAGGTTGTGGCAATAGGGGAGATCGGGCTGGATTTTTACAGGAACCTGTCTCCCAAGTATGTTCAGATAAAAGCTTTTGAAAAGCAAATTGAACTGGCAAAAAAGCTTAATTTGCCCATCGTTGTGCACATCAGAAATGCATATGACGATGCTTTGTCAATTTTAATAAAAAATAATGTTCAAGAAATTGGTGGGGTATTGCACTGTTTCTCAGGTAATCTTGAGCAGGCAAAAGAGGGTCTTTCCTTAGGATTCTATCTTTCCTTCAACGGAACCTTAACCTATCCAAAATCAAGAGCACAGGATATAGCAAAAAACACCCCCATAAATTTCATTTTAACCGAAACCGACTGTCCTTACTTGACACCTACTCCATTCAGGGGAAAAAGGAACAAGCCTTCCTATGTAAGATTTGTTCTAGAAAAACTATCTGAGCTTTTTCCTGATAAAAGTTTTGAAGAGATTGAAAAAATCACCGAGGAAAATGCTTTCAAATTGTTTAAATTAGGTAATAGGTTGTAAGTTATAGGTGGTAGGCAATAGGAGGTAGGTAATAGGTCGTAGGTAATGGGTTATAGGATGAGACCAAAGAAGAGTCTTTCCCAGAATTTTTTGGTAAATGATTTCGCTGCGAAAAGGATCGTTGATTCTCTGGACTTGAAAGAAGATGAGATAGTTTTAGAGATCGGACCTGGAAAGGGTGCTTTGACCAGACATCTGGTTAAGAAGTCAAAAAGGGTGATAGGGGTGGAGATCGATAAGAATCTTTGCAAATTTCTTGAGGATAAATTTAAAGACAAAAGAAATCTAATTGTTGTAAACAAGGATGTTCTGAAAATCAATTTGGATGATTTCGCTTCAAGGGATGATAAAATAAAAATCGTCGGTAATCTCCCCTACAAGATCACCAGCCCGGTTTTGTCTTTACTTCTGGATAAAAAAGATTTAATTAAGCAGTGTGTTCTGATGGTTCAGAAGGAGGTGGCTGAAAGGCTCTGTGCTGAGCTGGGGACAAAAAACTGGTCGTCTTTGTCTGTCGCTGTTCAGCTTTATTCGGATGTTAAGATGTTATTCAGATTAAAGCCTACTTCTTTTTTCCCACCTCCCAAAGTTTTTTCAAAAGTCATAAAGATGGTCTTTTTAAAAAAGCCCAGGGTGAAAATAGAGGATGAAAAGTTTTTCTTAAAAGTTGTCAAGGCATCCTTTGCCCAGAGAAGGAAAACCATTTTGAATTCTTTGTCATCAAATTTAGGTTTAGAAAAATCGGTTGTTCTTTTAGCTTTAAATAAGGCGAAGATAGATCCGAAGAGAAGGGCGGAGTCTTTGAGTTTGGAGGAGTTTGGGGAGTTGGGAGTTAGAAGGAATTTTGTATTATAGGATATTTTGGAAATGGTAGGCGCCCCGCAAGAAGCTGGATGAATAAAGAATCTCGCACCCTGTCCACCAGAGGTGGATCCGCCTAAGGCGGAAAGGTTGCGGCTACTAGATATGTGACTGTTGTGTTCAAGAAAATCAGATTGCAACAACAAGTTATTGCGCTCCAAATAATAAAAATGGCAAACTTTTAGCAAATGAAAGTCAAGCTGAAGCTTGACAATCCAAAATTCGACTTATCAATATGTGTTAAATTAATATGCGTAAGGTTTTTTTAATCACCCTTTTGGTTTTATTCTTCTCTGCAAACTCTTACACAAGAGAGCTTAATCTCTCTTTTTTCCAGGACAACCTTACCTACACATGGCAGGAGAGATTCAATTACAAGAAAGCCTTTAACCAAAAAACCAGCCTGGAGATAAAAAGCAGGGGGAACTCGGTTATGATAAAAAGCTCCGGTAAAGATACAAGCAAAAGGTGGCAGGAGAGCGGGGATGTTGATTTGAAGCTGACCTATAATGCAAATGAGAAGCTCTCCTGGGGTGGTTTTCTGTTATATGATGTAAGCTCTCTTGAGGGGAGGGATGTGCATACCCAGAATCTGGGTGTTTTTGCCGATTACAAGATTTTTTCTCAGGTAAAATTATTCCAATCGCTGGGATTTAAGGGTTTTCAGAGAAAATTCGGAGGAGAGAGAAAACCGGATGAGGGATACGATCACCTGTTC
>LJUW01000122.1 GCA_001304315.1 candidate division Zixibacteria bacterium SM23_73_2
ACTGAAACCACAGAAATCGTTTGGGCCGATGAGCAAGAGTTAAAAAAGAAAAAAACCAAAGGTATCCTGAAATGGTGAGCCAGAAGATAAGACATGTAACTTCGGTCAAATTGTAACAGGAGGAGTTCAGATGCACTATTCAAAAGGACTAAAGGCATTCTTCTTTTGGTTTCTTTTGTTGACATTTGGAACGGTATTTCTTTTGGGCTGTGCGGGCAAGTCAGCTTTTCAGAAAGGTCAGGAAGAGTATTACAAGGCCGATTTTGAGAAGTCAATTGAATATTTTGAAAAGACGAAAACAAAGAAGGATAAAAACTACGTGCTCTACATGCTGGATTTAGGCACGGCCTACTTTACGATTGGAGACTATTATGAAGCCCAAAACGCCTATCTTGCTGGTGTCCAGACGATGGAGAAGGATGTGAGCGAACTGGAAACTGCCGTTCAGCTTGCCAAATCAGATAGAAAGAAGACCTATACTGGGGACCCTCACGATATGGTCATGGCACACATCTACTTAGGTCTGTTGAGCATGGAGTTAGGTGACATAGAGGCTGCGGAAATTGAGTTCAAGAAAGCACTGGAGTCTGACAGAGGAAAAGAGGAAAAATATGAAGGGGATGTGTGCCTGGCACATTATTTTCTTGGACAAATTTACAAGGAAAAAGGCGAATTAGACAATGCTAAGGTTGCCTTTAGAAATGTCACTGAGTATAACCCTGATTTCCCATACGCGTGGTATGAGCTAGCAGATATTGTAAGGGAAGAGCATCTCTTTGAAGAATCTGAGAAACTTTTCCAGAACTACTTAGAAAAAGATAAGTACCGCTCACTAGGACAAAGTTTGGAACACGATGACAACCTGGGTGATTTGACGGTTGTGTTGTGTTTAGGAAAGGGTCCTATGAAGAAAGCTGATCCGTTTCTTGGTGCTTTTAGTCGAGTGACACCGACAAAGTATAAGGAGAAACGCGCGGAAATCAGTTTAAGCGAAGGGATTCTGGGCACAACCTATCAGATAGACGACGTTACCTTCCAGGCAAAGACGAGCGGTGGATTTGGCGGACAATTGGCGCGGAAAACGGCGCAAGTTGTGACTCAAGAGGCATTAAAGCAAGTCCCTGGTGTTGGTCTTTTCTCGGGTTTACTCTTAGGTGGGTCTGGAGCCGATGTCAGATACTGGTACACCCTTCCAGGCGAATTTCAGATTTTTAGGGGTTTCATCGCACCGGGTAATTATAATCTCGAGCTAAAATTCTATGATGAAAAGGATAAAGAGCTGAAGGGTTACCGTCAAGTCTGGTATTATATTTCGGTAAGAAAAGGACAACCCAGTATTCTAATCTTAAGATCTATGCTGGGATTGCAAAAGACCTGACGTAAATCTCATACATGGAAGGGAGAGTGGTATGCAAAGGACAAATCGAATGCCCATCTTCTTGATCTTTTTGCTTCTTGTTATTACCTCAGTTATCTTCTACTGCTCCACCACGGGCACGTTTATTAACACAAAATCTATTCATGCACCTCCGATTCAATACTGTAATGACGCAACCGGACATATCCCGGGAAGTAAACCGTGGATCTTAGGTGGAACCTGCTGTTGCACCCCCTCTGCGGAACTGATGGAGCAGTACCACAAGGATGGAATCGCGCTTGACCTTACATATGAAGACTTGGTTAGAATGTACCGGGAGGCTGGCATTACTACAGATCTGGATCACAAAGGGTGTAACAATATGTGTGATCATGGCCCGCACGTGGTCAAGGGCGGAAAGTGCATGTGTACGCCCACGCCTGGAACCAAGAACTTTGAAGAGGTAGTCTCTGGAGTATTTGAAACGGTGGACAAATAGAACTTCGGAGCAGATTTTGCGGAGGAAGAATTATGAGGAGTATCTCTTATTCAGTGTTATTATGTATGATATTTATTACCTTCATTCTCAATTCAGCATGTATGTTCACTGCCACCCAGGTTAAAAGAACCCCAATAGAACTCACTCATCCTGTTGTATACAAGGAGTTGTCTTTGAAGCCACAGGTCGGTGTCCTAAAAACTGAAGATGATATTGTGAATGGGCTTTTGCAAGCTAAGGTTATATTAAAGAACATGGTCAATTGGACAGTTAACTGTGAAGTAAAAGTTAAATTCAGAGACAAGGATGGATTCGATTTAGAAGATCCCTGGGGATGGTTTCCTCTGACGCTAGAATCAAGCGAGTTGAAAACATTCACTCGAATTGCCCCTTCGCCAGAGGCGGTTAATTACACGGTGATTATCCAGAAAGCAAGTATTGATAGGTAATAAAAAACAATTCTTCAAGTCGCTTGTGCTCTCGAGGGTTGCCAAGCACGAAACAATTTCCTTGACGATTGAGCTTGAAAAATTTCACCTGTTAGGATGGGGTTGGACCCCCGCCTTTTCTTACAGACAGAGGCATAATCCCTGTCCGAACTGAGAACACATTCGCAACAGATTTAACTGATTAAACAAATCTTTCATACCGTTTCCCATTCTATCTGTTCCATCCTTTCGTCTCTTGGGAAGAATAACTCAAGCATGTTACCATAAAGTCTCCAATCTTATTCTTGCCGCCTTCGTGTCAACTTTATTTTGATCTTGATATAATTTAGTTACATATTCAGCCGAAAGAAAGTAATTTTCAAAAAATCTTATCTTTTCCTGAACGTGAAAACTGAAATATCCATCTGAAGATTTGGAGAAATCAGAGTCATTATATTTTAGCCACAAGGTAAAATCAAAAGGCAAAATCATCTGGGTTCTTGCCTTCAATTGGAAATCTCCGTAGTTCTTTTTCTCCCTGGTTTTGTAATTTGTGATGAATCTTAAATCAAAATCTTTTCTGGGCGACAAAAACAGATTCACGGAGGAAACCTTCCGGTCAATTCCCACACTTTCCAGATCGTAATCTGTCCAGAGCTGGTAAACCACGAAAGAAAAGCTTTTGGAGATTGAATATCCAAAGCCCACTTTGAATTTCATCTTTTGTGGCGAATCTTTTCTCTCAGTCCATTGGGTATAAGAGAAATTCAAGCTGAGCCTATCGAAAAGTGTATATCGGGATTTGAAGAATACCCCTCCTTCCCCTGCCTGCCTCGAACGGTAATTGTAGTCTATTTCCTCCAAATATATGCTCTCGTAATCCGGATTGGACAAACCTCCTCCGAAGGGATGAACGAAACCATCATCATAGTTCCACCAGGAGAAATCGACTCGATAAGGTTTGCGCAACGAATAAAAATCCAATGCCCGCCCACTCTTTTTGTTGGACAGCAGTGCATACTCACCGGACATGTGAATCGATTTCAGTCTCCAATCAAAATGCAGGCTTCTGCAATCATCTCCAAAAGTGCCTTTGTTTTCGATGTTCTTAAGTTTCCCTTCCGAAACACACAAGCCCATCTTGATTCCCTTAGCAAGAACATTCACGTCGAAAGCTGCGATCTGATCCTCAATCCGTTCCCGTTTGTTTTTAGAATAGAAAACCAAAACCGAGAAAAAATCGAGCCTCGATTCTGTGTAAATCCCGTTATATCTGCCCAGGGTGGGATAAAGAAAAGAATCTTTTGATTTCAAATCTGATGAACTGCTGTATTCAAAATGAGGATGATAACCGACATTCAAGCCCAGCCCGATCTTCTTGTCAAAATTGCCCACTATCACTTGAGTCGAGTATTTGGGATAAAAGATGTTCAAAGATCTTTTTCTTATTCGAAAATCCTGGTCTGTTTTCTGATCCGCATCCATTTGCCAGATGAAATTTCTTTTATTTGCAATTTCCAATTTGAAGTAGCTATCAGTTTTGTCCTCATTTTGAAATTCTTCATAGAATCTCCAGATGAACTTACCGGAAAGACCAAGTCTTCTCTTGGGGCTTTCACTCAGAAAAGGATCCGTTCTCTGATTCAACAGGATATCCTCTTTTTTTTCATCTTTAACTTGAGAAATATCCCCAGTGGAGACACCAGGCAGAAAGATGAGTCTGTCCGCCTCATCAGTGGTAGGTATGACTTTGGCTTGAATCAAATCCAGAAGCTCCAGATACAGGTCCAGGGTCAAAGCCCCTGACTCCAAACCTTCCCGCAGGTCCTCTTCGGTTTCATATATTTCTGAAGTGATCTGTTGTGCTTTTGCAGGGAAAGTCAAAATAGAGGTTAGACAGACAAAGAAAAGAACAAAACAGGCGATTCTGAAAAGCATCAAAGTTACGCCTCACAACTTATGAACCGATACAAACGCAGGAAATAACTTTAAACACTCCCTCGCCCCAATCCCGCCAAACGCAGACGACTCCACAAATTCCACCTCCCTTAATGGGAGGGGGTGAGGGGGAGGGTGATTAGTCAATTTGCTTAATTGGTTTGCTATAATTTCTGGTAAGTCGGGCCATTCAGCACATGTCCTTTGTTATCCGAAGTGGTCATACCTAAGCCTTAGTTTGTGTGCGAAGGACCCTACATGTCCATATCAGCCGAAAAGGCTTAGAATCTTTTTATTGAGATTCTTCCATAAAAGCGCATCCAGAAGAACGTTATACAGCCAGTGAGGAATGATAATGGGCCAGATGGATCCGATTCTCAAAGCAATGGCTGCCACACCAACACCCCAGATAACGGTGCCGATCATTTCAGGAACAGGTTTTCCGTAGTGCCATGTGGTATAAGCTAACATTTGAATCAACATGTGGTATAAGCTAACATTTGAATCAAAATCGAATAAATACCGAAGCGCTGGATAGAAATCTGCTTCTTGTTCTCTGACTCATGTACTGTTCTTATGGAATTAAGCCCAAATAAAAGATATCCCCGGAAAGCGAACTCTATGGTTATAAAAAACAGCAAATATAAAATCTCGTAAATGATGAATTCCCACCAACGGGTTATTGTCCAGATCACGTCTCCATCAACTCGTTGTGCGAATAATGGGTATTCTTGCTGCATCCCCTTATCAAAAGAAGCGATAAAGACGAAAATAGAAGTTATCCCCAATAATGTAGAGAAGGCCACCCTGGCTTTCCGCCTCTGATCCCTTTTGGGGAGTCCCAGTCCGAAATCCCCGATTCTGGATTTGAATCTGAATTTAATAATGAAGCAGGGAATGACAACCACCAACAGGAAACCCACGATAAACGAAACAAGCTGTTTTCCCCAGGGTAGATTAAAAGTGATCTTTTGGGTCCAGCCTCCACCGAACAAGCTGGTCAATATGGACATGTTGCCGTGAAAGCCCCAAAACAGCAGCAAAATAAAGCTTGACCACAAGATGATTGAAGCTTTGTCTTTGAGTTTCTTTACTGTGGTCCAGATAATAAGCAGAATGTCAACGGCAGTGAATTGACCCTCTTCGATTAGTCGCTCCTTTTCTGGACTGGTATCTACTTTCAATCTCATTATGTTCCTCCTCAAGAGAAAGCTATTTTCTCCTCTGATAAAGTTTGTTGAAAAATCGAAAAAGCTTAAATATGCTATAAATCCTTTTTGTGATCCACACGCCAAATCGGCAGAAGATGTTCTTAGGAGGGAAGAGGTTATAATCTATGACTTCTGCTGCTGGTTTTAGGTTTACGAAAGCCCAAGCAATGTATACTTCCTCGAGCACGTCGATGCTTTCAACAATCTTGTCGGAGATATTCTCCCACGGGCCTAACTGGCTGAACTGCGTGCCTTCATCACCTTTGACCACATATTGAGGATAATCTCCGTCATACAGCTGATCTACAGCTTTTTTCAGAAACTTGGATTTTTGGGGATCCAAACCAGCTCTTTTGAATACCTCCATGTCAACGGCAA